>CAYUPY010000018.1:0-19671 GCA_964446595.1 uncultured Candidatus Saccharibacteria bacterium
AATCTGCGTATTTGCGGTAGATAGGTTCACCAGGATAAGATTTTTTTGGTTGCAGCATAGAGACATTGCACCTTTCCAACTTTCTGAGGACGGCATTTTCTCCAGCAATTAATGCGAGAGTGTCCCCATCCGTGACTTTGTATTCTATGCGTCCTGAGCCGTCCGGATTGTTATATTGCAAGGTTTTTTGTGAGATCCATTCTGGTTCAAAGTTTTTTGCTTTGGAGCTTGCCACTTTAGTTTGTTTTTTTGTGGCAAGCTCGTAAATGAATAAGTCTACGGTAGTGCATTTTTGCTCAAAAGCAGTTAGCATATCAATATCTCCAAAAGAAGGGTAGGTGCTGTAAGCTAGCATGCCAAGGTCCGGGTTGATTGAACTTTCTAAAGGCATATTCAATTTGGAAACATTGTACTTAGTTATCTTCCAATTCTCTGTATTGACCCTGTAAACATAGGTGTTTTCGGGATAATTGCTTGAGCGTCCCCAGAGAAATTTACCGTCAGTTGACCAAACGTCTACATCTGCCTGTGGGTATTCTGCTCCTGCTTTGGTTAAGTCTGCATAAGGGATGGTTTTTACAGTTTCCCCTGATTTTGATACAAAAGAGATCTTTAATTCGGCTCGTATTGCTATGTAATCGCTATTTTTTGCTACTCTAAAGTCTAAGCCTTTATCTGAATAAAGTCAGGTACCAGCATCAGCAGAAGTGTAAGCCCATAACTGGTCGGACCAATCGTTATCGGGATAACCATCATAGTCAATGCGTCTAATTATGTAGAGCACTCCATCATGATACTCGGCATTGTGGTAGTGTTCGGCATAAACGTTGGGGATTGTGCCAAAGAACTCTTCTGTGTTTGTTTCATTGTTAGTAATGTAAACATCATAATTGCTATTTCCAGATGCGTTGTCTTTTACAGTTACTGTGTATTTGTCTGCATAGCTGACTTCTTCAGTACTCGTCGTTGTTGAGCTAGAGCCAGCTGAGCTCGACCTTGACGTAGTAGTGCTACTATTATTGTTGTTTACGTTGTCCGTAGGGTTTTGTGGGTAGAGAGCAGCTCCAGCAACAACGCTGACTGTGACTATTCCTGCTAGTCCTAAGATGATCGCTTTGCCTGTGGTTGTGGCTAAAAATGTCTTTAATGCCGTCATTGAGGTGCCTTTAATAGATAAAATTGCTGCAGGAGCTGCATAAGCTGGTTTTGTACTAGCTGCAAATATAGCTGTGGCGATAGTGGCAGTGGTAATGCTTTTATTGTTCGAATTTGATTGTAGTATTTGTTTTACTTTTTCAATTCCACGATAGTAACGATGTTTTGTTGTGACCAAGTTTGCTTGCATAGAGTCTGCAATGGTCTGAAAGGGTAAATCATCCCAGATCCTCATTAGAATCACATCTTGTGTGAGGTCATCTAGTTCGGTGATGGCGGCCTGGACCTTTTCGCTAAGCACTGAATCAATAGCTCGAGTTTCTGTAGGGTTTGGTAGATAATCCTTGGTTATGTTTACTTCCTCTGTTGGATCTACTTCGGGACTGGTAAGTTGGCGTTCTTTATATTTAGAGTAGATTAAATTTTGTGCTATTCGAAATGCATAGCCCTCCTTATTCTCAATCTCTTGCTTTTCTAGTTGTTCAATTAGCCTGCTGAGGCTCTCACTGGCTACATCTTCAGCCTCTTCCTTATTGCGGAGCTTAAAGTAAGCATAGCGATAAATACTTTTTATTGTTTTTTGGTGTGTGTTTTTATCTAGCATACATATATATAGAGGGCCTAAGCTGCAAAAAGTTGCAAGAAATTAGAAAATTGTAGGGTTTTTTGTGAAAGGAGTAAAGGATTTGCCTACTGGCTCATCTGCTCCCGCCACTCTTTAATCTTTTGGTGGTTTCCGGAGAGTAGGGTCGGAGGTACGCCCCAAGTCTCACCTTCTTCGGTTGTGAATTCAGCTGGTCGGGTGTATTGTGGGTATTCGCTGGTAGCGTTTTCTAGGGAATGTGATTCTTCTGTTAGTGATTCTGGGTTGCCTATCACTCCTGGCAGGAGACGAGCAATAGAGTCTGTGATGATGGCGGCTGGCAGCTCGCCTCCAGTTAAGACGTAGTTACCTATTGAAACTTCCTCGTCTACCAGGTTTTCCGCTACTCTGTAGTCTACACCTTCGTAATGACCACAGATTATGACAAGCCTATCTAGGTTTTCTGCATATGTTTGAGCTTTCGTCTGACTCCAAGTTTCCCCTCCTGCAGCTGTAAGAATTATTTTTGTTTTAGAGGTGCCATCTTTGGGGTAAGCGCTAATCTCCTTTAAACATTTATAGATAGGTTCAACCATCATTAACATCCCTGGCCCGCCTCCATATGGCTTGTCATCAACAGTATTGCGTTTATCGAATGTCCATTTGCGTAGGTCATGGACATTAATTTGTATTTCGCTGCGTTCTTGGGCCTTGCCGAGTATGCTCTCAGAAAAAATCACCTGCAAACTATGAGGGAAGATGGTCAAAATGTCGAATATCATGTTGCATTTTAGCAATTTTATCTTAATTAGGTTGTTTGCTAAACTTCAATATGAACTATGTTTTTCTACCGGGATTTTCTCCACACAACGAAGAAGAGATGAATAGTATTGCCAGTTATTTTGGGGAGCAAGGTGCGCCCATATTTACACATCGGTGGAGACATTGGGATAACCAGAGTGTTAACTTTGATATTTCAGTTGAAGTTCAGAGGATTATAGACGAGTTGGCAAACCTAGAAGTGGATTTACAGCAAGATGGTTTTGTCTTAATAGCCAAGTCGATTGGTACCCGCGTTTCAATGGGGTTGATATCCAAGTTTCATGTGAAACCGAGCAAATTGGTGCTGATGGGAATACCTGTTAATGGTTTGAAGGAAGATAGTTTGGAAGCTTATCGTCAAGTCCTAAAAGCGGCTGACTTTGAGCTCTTCGTTCTTCAAAATGCTCAAGATCCATACGGTGGGGTAGAAGAGGTGAGAGGTTTCTTACGTTCCGTTACCGATTCGATGAAGGTTCATTTGGAAATTGTAGACGCAGAAGGACACAGCTATGACATTCCCGAGAAAATCTACCAGCTAGTCTCTTGATCGGTCGTATACGTTTAAGTCTTCATCACCCATTCGCCAGAAAGCTAAGCCTGCAGCACCATAGTACTCAGCCAATTGCGCTCGTAATCTGACCGTAGCTCCATCCATGTAGTACCCAATGTATTCTTTTCCTTCACGTCTGTACTCAAGTATTTTCTCTCCAGTTGCTTGGTCTATAGTGTCTGAAATAAGACCTTCTACTCGGCGTTCTTGTATTCCCTCATAGGTAAGGGCTGCTGCCTGAATCTCTTCCATATAAGGGTTGGTATAAAAGCCCAGGTAGGGTTCTTGCTTTTTGTTTTGCTCACCCCAACCGCCATAGGCGTATAGATGTATGCCTAAAACCAACTTCTCTGGTGCTACACGAGGCACAGCGTAACGTAAGTTGGCTGTCATCCAATCCATTGGAGCTATAGGTCCCGGGTACTTAGAGTTGGCTCCAGTCAGATTGTATGTCATGATGCGGAATTCGTGCACGAATTCCGCAATCGAGGCCCAATTTTGTACTTTGCGGGTTTGAATTAGTCCAGGATAGAGGTCTGCCTCTCCCCATTTGGGCATTACAGCAATCGTAAGTTTTTTGCCTTTACTATCCAAATCCTGGTACAAACTTCGTATTAGGTGTAAGTATTCAGGTTGATCGTCTAGAAAGATAGCCTCATAATCCAAATCAAGTCCGTCCAGCTCGTAAGTTGCCACTTCTTTCTTTAGAAATTCTATGTGGTTTTGTAATTTCTCCGGTGTATTAATTGCATTCTTGAATTCAGTGGCATCGAAACTAGCAATTGAGGGAATGACTTTGATTCCTGTTTGTGTGCGTAACTGTTGAAGCTGGCTAAGTCCAGCCCGGTTAACGTTGATTGAACCATCTGGGTTTAAGTAGTACCATACCGGTGAAACACTATCCATTTGGGAGGTGACTTGTTTTAGTGAGTCATATCCATTATTAAAATCCCAGTCTGGAATCCATCCTGTTTGGAACAGGCCGCCGTCGTTATTAGCAGAATTTAAGGGCGGCGGCGTCTCCTGTGCAAAATCTAGTTTTAAAGTATCCACAGCATAATTCTCCTCAACTTTGTCGCTATTCTCACTAGACGTACGGGAGGATAGCTTAGTAAGTCCATCGCCAACTTTCGATGTGTCAGAGAAAACAATCAAATAGCCAAACACTAGAATTGCCAGAAGGGAAACTATGATAATTGTAAGTTCTCGTCTGTACTTGCGAAACATAAATATTCAAGCTTAAAGCCTGATATATTTTCGCATGATCTCGCTAATATAGGGAACCTCCCAGGTTTCTCCGTTTAATGCCTTAATGGCCCCAATTATGCGCGGAACGATCACAGAAACGCTCCAAGCTAACCATACAAGCCCTAGTAGGCATTGAAATAGTGCTGCCAGTGGAGCAATAAAGGCGAACGAAATCGCGATGCAAATGTTTAAAATAAACAGCACCACAAATGTAATAGCGTTAAAGATGCCGATATATAGCGACTCTCTTGCATGATTGCGCAGAAAAGCATCCTTCTCGTCCCGCCAAATAAAACTAGTTATAGGGGAGAAAACCCATGCTAGTACAGCATTGGTCTTTATTGTGTCGTCCATAGGACTTAGATATCTATTAATTTAAGGTTTGGTATACTATCGAACACTTTGAGCTCGTATGTCAAGAGGGGAAGGTCTTTGTGCAGGGCGGTGGCCGCCACTAATGCTTGTCCTAAAGTGATATCTAATGTTCTAATTAGATCCCCAGCTCGACTAGCGATGTGTTCATCGACAGCAATAACCTTAAAATTATCTTGTACGAAGTCCAATAGTTTCCGATGCGCCTGTTTGTCGCTGGCTCTGCGGCTGGCAGTTAACTCAGTAACTAAAACAGCACTAATTACCAACTCATACCCATTGCCTAAAATCTCTGAAAGGATACCATCTGCTGATTTTAAGTAACGTACAGCTACACTTGTGTCTATTAGTATTTGCTCCATTAGTATATTTTAAAGTAAATTTCGAGTTGCTTCCACCCATGCTTTTTCTTTCACGTTAGCACGGTTCCACAAATCACTATAAGTAGTGTTTGCCAGGATAGTCACGGCTTCTTCTACAATATGCGCACTGATTTGGCGATTAAAAGGTTCTGGACCTCTATTTAATAGTTCATTGACAGGAGGAGCTACCGGAACTTCTTCATAAACATCCCCTATCTCTAGAGCGCTCATTTCAGTTTGTTCCATATCTTTAGTTGTTTTACTGTTCGTTGCTGGCTGCGTTTTGTCACTAATTTTTATATTGCTCTCACCTTCCTTGGTGTCTACATCTATTTGTACATTCTGTGCATGGTCAATAGTCACATGTTCAGGCTTTATTTCAATTGCAGGGGTTTTTTGCATATCTTCCGGCTGGACTTGAGGTGATGGAGTCGTGGTAGGTATTGGAGGTAGATTCGGCAATACTTCTTTTGGCTGGCTGACGAATTCTTCCACAGGTAGTGGCGGCAACTCGTTAATACCTGTCTCCGTAATCTTTGGTTCAGGTGAGAGGAAGATATCTAAATCAAAGTCGATATCTTCTTTTGGAGGTTCCATTTCGGCAGGTTCCTCTTTAGGTTTATTTTGAGGTTTTGGTTTTTGTTCAGCCTCAGGACTAAACTTGGAAATTATGTAAGCCGACTTATTGTAAGAGGTAATTGTTACCTCCCCAAAGTCATCAACTAACGAGAAGACATCGCCTATGCGGTTCTTAACGTCTGTTAACGTGGCAGTAGCTTTGTTATTTTTTACTTTCATGAATCTACAAAGAATCTTATCAGATTTAGGTCAATTTCGCGATTTACTAGGGTCATATCGCCTGGTTCTAGGCGGCGGCTAATAGCTAATATTGCTTGCTCAGTAGACTTTACAAACATAACGTCAAAGTCTTTAGGGTTCCTGAGTGATTTAGCCGCAGCTGCCAATTCTTCATCAAATGTTACCAAAATTTGCACATGCTCTGCTATAAGTTTAGCCAGTCGCACATATACATCTTTTTTATATTGCCCCAAACGTGGCAGTCCTGCCGTAACTAAATATTTATCCCACAATGCAATAGACGACATGTATTCCAGGTCGTGCTTAAGCCTTGTGATGTTCGTAGCTTCGTCGCTGCGCAAGAAAGTGCTTTCAGAAATTGTAGGGTAGAGTGATAGGCCAAATGCCTGTCTTTTTAAATAATAAAAACTTTGGTTAATTTTTTGATAGTCTAAACCAAGTTCTACGGCGATTGCTAATGTTGTTGCAACTGGGATCATAAGAGCATCACTGCGGATATCGGTAATATGAGGTAATGTGACACTATGCTTATGACTCTGCGTAGCAATTTCGAGAGTGCTTTCCTTTTTATTCTTATTGTGGCTGTGTCCGTGAACATAGTACCGATCAATTTCTAAATTATGGTCACGTAAGTTATTATAAGCTTGTTTGGTGGTGTGGATGTAGATTTCCTTCAAATCCACTTGTCCCGCCAGTTCTTGCAAATCGTGGTCTTCAATGTTTAAGATGACTGTTCCTCCTGGTTTGGTAGCCTCTAGCAAGTCTCTTTTATGTCGCAATAGTTGAGTATAGCTACCGTAATAAACAGCGCTAGACTCATCAATACCTGTCAGGATTAGGTAATCCGGCGCGATTGCTGACGCAATCGCGCCGGCACCTGTAGAGAAAGCGTCATTTAATTCGACGATTATCACATCTATATTTCCTCTGCCCCAGGACATTACAAAGGAGTGTAGTTCTTCAATAGAATCAATAGCTTTTCTTGTAGAGACAATGTTGAGTTCTTTACCTAGCACTTGCGCTAGTAAGTTGGTGATTGTGCGGGTGTAGTGATCACCTGCCACAATAATTTTTTTAGTTTGAGCATTGTGCTTAAGTAGGGATCGAGCTTGATAGTAGCGAATTAGTAGTTGTAGCTTATTCAAAGGCCAAGCTAGACTGTTGGCAACTCCAAACATAAGGCTGCTAGACAAGTCCCACACTCCGGCGAGCAGGCTCGAGAAAACTAAAAACAGGTAAGCACTAGCAATGTTGTTCAAATTCAAATTACCCAATAAAGTGAAACTCGCTCTTTCAATTGATAAAGCAGTAGAGGTCTCCGAAAGTAATTCGTTTTGAAACTGACGTATCTCTGGTGAAAAAGCATAGCTGAAGATTGCTGTCACACAAATAGTGAGTAATGCTAAATAGATAAATAGTTTTAGGTAGGAACGATTATTTAATGAAAAGTTAGGTATGCGCTTTGTTAACGCTTTTTGGGCAATAAATAAGGCGTTATTAAACCAAAGCGCAACCAGAATAGCAATCCCTAAATAACTAATTAGGTTGCCTAAAGAAAACAGTGCGGTGCTCACGAATAAGAGCCCGATAATTTTCACAGTGGTTTTAAACATGCTCCTGTGCTCAGGGCTGTAATCCCAAATAAGAATTTTTCTAATGTTGCGCCAGGAGTATTGGTTTAGCTGCCAAATATGGGCTGCCCACCATCCCTGATAAAGCAATACTATTAAAGGCGAAACCCAAAATGTAATCAACGTAATTAGTGCAAACAACATATTTAATGATACACGGTTTGCGTTTTGATCTAAATAAGATCTATACTGAAATATGATAAGTGTAGATGACATAGTCAAATTAATACTAGTAATTTCTGTTTCATTCAGCTTAGTAGTTATTGCCTGGCAACTAGCAAGGCTAATTGGTGCTGCTACTGGGTTGGTAAGAGAAATCGAAGAAACTGCCAAAAATGTATCTGAAGGCTCTGATATGGTACTGGACGACTATCGCAAACTTAGAGGGGTAGTGGATATGGTGACAGGCCTTTTTAACAATGTGGCACAGATAAAATCGCTTTTAGAGAACTTTACTTCCTTGTTCGGTAAGGAGGAAAAAAAGGTGGAGTTAGAGTCAAAGTTAGAAGAGAAGCGACAGAAGGGTTGAAAACTATTACACTATAAGCTATAATCACGTTATAAATTTTTTGGACTTATGGCAAAGAAACAATCAGGAGTAAATAAAGGAAAAATTATTCAAAGTTTTCAGCAAAGTGATAAAGATACTGGTTCACCTAGAGTGCAAATCGCTCTTTTAACAGCCCGTATCAATAACTTAGCAAATCACTTAAAAACTCATCGTCAAGATAAACACTCTCGCGCTGGACTACTAAAATTAGTAGGTACTCGTCGTCGTCTTATCAATTTTGTGGAATCTACTGAAGGTCAAGACGCTGTAACACAAGTAAAGCGGGATGTGGGAATGGCTGCTTAAGCTGTTTTTTCAAGAGAATTTTCAAGGCTCCTAATTTATTAGGAGCCTTTTAATGTTTGTACTAAAATAGAGCATGCCTTTTGCCAAACTATTTAATCGATTTTTTAGACGAGATGACTCTAGGCGTAAGCATGGCCGTGCAGGTTATAAGCGTACGAATAATCGTCCATCTGCCAGTAATAACCGTCGACAACAAATTCCTAACCGTAAAAATAGCTTTGCTGCAGAAAGAGATAGGTTAAGGCGAAAAGAGAGACGTGATAAGCTTTTTACCCGTTTTAGAAGGCACTATAGAGTTGCCCTTGTTGTTGTCGGAATTTTGGTGACTATTGCCATTATTTTCGGTGCGGGTAGATTTATTGTACAAACGGGTTATTTTCGTTTAGACGAAATCTCGATTGCGGGCGTAGAACAATTAAATGTAGAAGAAATTAGTCAGTTTCTAGCTGAGTATAGGGAACGCAGTTTGTTATCTTTAAGTGCAGGCGAGGTAGAGAGCAGACTGCAAGAAAATTTCACATATATTAAGGAAGCTTACGTGCGTAAAATTATCCCCAACAAGCTGGAAGTGGAAGTGGTGGAGCGTTTCCCAGCTTTTAGTTACGTTAATATGGCAGGAGCATACTTAATTGATGAAGAAGGTGTAGTCATTAGGGTGCTGGACTACGAAGAGACTGCACCTTTGACCGAAGAGGAGTTAGCAATAATTGAAGGTTACGTTAATCCAAACTCTGAGAAAATTAAGGCGCGCTATATTGAGCAGTTGCCGGCAGAGGAGCAAGAGAAGATTCAGTTACAGGAGGCGAGAGAAGAGCGGCTTGCACGTGAAGCACAAAGGAGTGCCCAGAGTAGTTCGCTGTCAGCGAGTTCTACTTCTACTGACTCTGCTACGAGCACTGATACTGCTGAAATAGAGGAAGAGGAGAAGTTTGTATGGGAGGAGGTACCACTTAAAAAGAAACAAGCAGTAATTGACGAGATGCGCAAAGAGTACTTAGTACGGGTTACCTCAAGACTGGAGCGATTTAATGGAAAAGTAAAAGAGTTAAATTTAAACCTCCTAAGGGTAGTAGAACTTGATGTTTATGCTTTTCAACAAGGAGAGGAATTTGACTCGGAGAGGTTTGACTTAATATCTACCGTGAGGCAGGAGTTAACTTTAGCTGGATATTCCCTGCACGAGATTAATTGGCGTACTCCTTTTAATATTCGTGCCCGGATTGCTTCGGGCACGGAGATAGTATTTACGCTCAGTAAGCCGCTTTCTAGACAGCTAAGTGAGCTCGCCGCGATCGAAAGGGTGCAAACGGTGAACCGGTTGCAAGAAGTTGACCTTCGCGGCGAGCTAATTGCGGTTAAAGACTAAGTTCTAAGCTTATTTCGCGGTCGTATACTTTTTCTTGTAAAGCATTTATAAACTCAGTAGGGTCAACATCTTTTAATTCTTCACCACTTCTAAGCCGAATAGAAATTGTTTTGTCCTCTTCCTCTTGCTTACCTATGATCACCATATAAGGGACTTTGTACTCTTGAGCTTTGCGGATTTTATTCTGCATTCTGTCGGAACTGTCATCAAGTTCCACGTGAAATCCAGCATGGTGTAATTGTGTACTAATTTGACTGGCGTAAGCGGCGTTGTCATCACTAATAGGGATTACACGTACCTGTTCTGGTGCCATCCAAACTGGGAATGCACCTCCAAAATGCTCAATAATAATACCTATAAAGCGTTCGGATCCAACAATAGCCCTATGAATCATCACAGGTTCCTTCTCCATTCCATCCTGATCAATATATTTGAGGCCAAAACGGTTAGGCATATTCATATCTATTTGGATAGTGGAGATTTGCCAGTCTCTTCCTAGGCTATCACGAGCACGGAAGTCCATCTTAGGTCCATAAATAGCTGCCTCGCCGATTTTAATTTCATATTCGAAACCTAGCTCGTCAGCCATCTCCTTTAGCTTCTGCTCTGCGTCTTCCCAAACTTCATCGCTACCTAGGTATTTTTCTTTCTTCTCAGGATCGCGGAATGATAATTCGATAAAGTATTCTAAACCATAAGTTTTCAGGGCCTTAAAAATCACACCACTTACGTTTACGAATTCTTCTTTTATTTGATCAGGACGTACAAAAGCATGCCCATCGTCTTGGGCAAAAACGCGAGTGCGAAGCATGCCGTGCATTTCTCCTGGGCGCTCATCACGACCCAGGTTAGCCATGTCAGCAATTCGAACTGGTAAGTCCCGATAAGAACGCAGTTGTGAGGCATAAATTTGAGTGTGTTGGGGACAGTTCATGGGCTTAATGAACATTTCCTCTTCCGAGTATTGAGAGCTGACGCGCAACATATCATCCTTATACTTTTCATAGTGTCCGGAGATTTTAAATAGTTCAGCCCTGTTAAAGTTAGGGGTATGAACCTCATCATAGCCGATTTCCCGATTAAGCTCGCGACTGTAATTATAAACTGCATTGCGTAGCCTAGCGCCACGTGGTGTGTACATTGGGAGGCCAGCACCAACTAGGTCAGAAAATACAATTAAATCAAGTTCTTTTGCTAGCTTACGATGGTCATTCTGCTTTGCACGTTCTAGTTTCTCCAAATAATCTTCTAGTTTTTCTTTATTGTCGAAAGCTACACCGTAGATACGGGTAAGCATTTCGTTGTTTTCATCGCCACGCCAATAGGCCCCAGCAATGCTGAGAAGCTTAAATGCCTTTATCTTTTTTGTGTAATTGACATGTGGTCCTTTACACAGGTCTACAAACTGATCACCAGTCCAATAAACGCTGATCTCTTTGTCTTTTTTTGAGAATTGTTCAATCCATTCCAACTTAAAAGGGTTGTCTTTGAACAATTCTCTCGCTTCCTTTACCGAAAGAACCTGCTTACGGAAGGGGAGGTTACGCTTAATAATCTCTTTCATCTTGTCCTCAATCTTTTCTAGGTCACTCTCGCTTACCTCTACGCCCCACTTGGCATCATTGGAGAAACGATCTTTATCAATGTGGGCTACGGCACGCACGACTTTATCTGGCCAAAGCTCAAGCACTGCTTGATTTAATACGTGTTCGGTACTATGCATAATCTTATATTGTTCAAGATCTGAGTCATTTTGGACCCAGTCAGGCAATATATTTTTGTATTGTTCTAATTCTGACGACATTTTTGTTAATTAAAATTTAGTTAATATCTATTAAAATACTTTTTGTGCAAAACTAAGTGGCAAAAAAAGCCCTGTCACATAAGAAATTTCTGCTGTGACAGGGCTTCTAGCTAACCTAAAAACGGTTCCACCTGAATTGGGTCTCTGGCAAATGCCTAAATTGTACGGTGTTGTTTGATTTGCGCCTCAAACTGGCGGTTGAGCAAATTTCAGATACTATTGCTCTCTCTTAATGTGGCAATTATACCTCAAATTTATTAATTACCCAAACTTAGCTAATTTGCTATTATGATTTGTAATAATTGATCAGGAATTGTAAACTCTATATAGAAATTTATGGCAAGTAAGATCATCGCCGGTATAGACATCGGCTCAAGTAAAGTATCAGCAGCAATCGCAGTGGTGGAAGGTGACGCTGATCCAAAAGTTATTGGAGAAGCTTCATACCCTTCAGAGGGCGTGAAGAAAGGTGAGATTACAGGTATTGATGATGCAATTAATGCAATTGCACAATCATTATCTGCTGCCGAAAGAATGGCAGGGCTTACAATTTCATCTGCCTATGTTTCCATAAATGGTAAACACGTTTTCTCCAACAATAATAAAGGAGTTGTGGCCACTACATCCGACAATGAAATCAACGCCGATGATGTTTTCCGTGCTATGGACCAAGCAAAAACGGTAGCTATTCCTCCAGCTCGGGAAATTATTCACTTAATTCCTCGTGAGTTTATTGTAGACACTACGGGCGGTATTAAAGATCCAATCGGTATGACTGGAAGCCGGTTAGAAGTTGATGCCCATATTATTTCAGCTACAGCAACAGCCTTACACAATCTTAGAAAGTGTATTCAGACTTTAGGTTTAAGAATTGATGGAGAAGTGTTTACAGGTTGGGCTTCTGCTCAGGCTGTGCTTACACCTACCGAACGTGAACTAGGAGTACTTTTGTTAGATATCGGTGGAGGCACTACCTCTATTACCACTTTTGATGAAGGTTCAGTTACTTACAGTACCTCCATACCTTTTGGTGGATCTAATGTGACTCGTGACTTGGCAGCAGGCCTAAGGCTTTCTTTAGAGGATGCAGAGAAAGTAAAAACTAACATTGATAAATTAAATAAAGTAAAACCTGCTCCAAAAAAGAATGCCGACGAAGACGAGAAAGAAAAAAAAGAGCAGAGTGGTGATATTGTAGATGTGACAGAGCTAGAAATTGAAGGCATTAAGACGATTTCTCGCAAGATGTTTGATAAAATTGTAGAGGCAAGGATGGAAGAAATATTTGAGTTAGTAAGAGACAATATCTCTCAAGCGGGTTATGACTTTAAACTTCCTGCTGGAGTAATCTTAACAGGAGGCTCTGCGCAGCTACCAGGACTTACTAAACTAGCCAAAAAAGTATTTGGGGTGCCAGCTCGTATTGGACGTCCCCGGGGTGTAACAGGTCTTACTGATGGAATTGACTCCCCAAGCTATGCGGTAATGCATGGATTAATTCTAGAAGGAGTTAGTGAGGACGATTACAGTAGTTTACGTAACCGACCCTTAAAAAGTGAAGACGGTGGTAGTAATATTGTGGGTAGAATTACAGGCTTCTTTAAGAACCTTCTTCCGTAATCCTAATCGCCGATTTGGGTAGAATTTGTGTACGGTGTGTAGAGTATCCTTCAACAATCACACTTGCATAATTTGCCAGCCTCATTTAAACTTTTGTAATCAATAAATTTTGGACTTTTAACTATGCTTGTCAAACCACAAACTAATCCTGTCGCAAAAATCAAGGTTGTGGGAGTGGGTGGTGGAGGTGGAAACGTTGTTAATACTATGGTGGAGGATGGCTCCATCGCTGATGTTGAATTCATTGCTGTAAATACTGATGCTCAGGCACTACATAATTCTAAGGCAGATACTAAGCTGCGCATTGGGGACCAAATTACACGCGGGCTAGGCAGTGGAGGAAACCCTGCTATTGGACGCAAGGCCGCAGAAGAGAATGTAGATATGATTCACGAGCACCTAGCCGGTGCAGATATGATCTTTATTACTGCGGGTATGGGCGGTGGCACAGGAACAGGTGCCTCACCTATCGTAGGAGAGATTGCTAAGAATTTGGGCGCTTTAACTATTGCGGTAGTAATGAAGCCATTCCACTTCGAAGGACAACGTCGCATGGAATCAGCATTAAAAGGTATTGAGGAATTGAAAGAGAAAGTGGACACCATGATTGTGATTCCCAATCAGCGCTTGTTAGAGATTATGGAGCCCGGATCTTCATTTATAGATGCTTTGCATAAATCCGATGAGGTATTGTTACAAGCTGTAAAGAGCATTGCCAACTTAAGTAGTCAAAGCGGATTGATTAACGTGGACTTTGCTGATGTACGTTCTGTGATGGATGACGCAGGTACTGCCTTAATGGGGTTGGGAGAAGCCGATGGAGAAGGACGTGCAGCCAAAGCTGCTTTGATGGCCATAGAGAGTCCATTATTAGAAGTAAAGATCGATGGCGCTACTGGAGTGCTGTTTAATGTTGTAGGAGGTAAAAACCTTGGAATTCAGGAAATTGATGAAGCAGCACAAGTTGTGCGAGAACGTATTTCTCCTGATGCCAATTTCATTTTTGGCGCGACTATCGACATGGAAATAGACGATGATGCAATGGAGATCACTGTTATCGCCACAGGTTTCTCCGATGAAGACTCACAAAGGATTACTGCTACCGATCCATTTAAGGAGCGTGCGGCCAGAGCTGTAAATCAGCCTCCGCAAACAAGAATTCCCCAAATGGAAGAGGAACCAGAAGAACAAGATGATAATTACAACCCTTATGAGGCAGCGGTGGAAAAGAGACAGTCGCGTCAACAGCACGCTGCTCAACAGGTGCCAGGAGCACAGGGTAGTAGAGGTAACTTATTCGGTATGTTCAATCAAGATAAGAAGGATTATGACCCTGATCTAGAAGATCAGCCCAGTTACTTAAGACGTAAGCAGTAGTTTTTTACTTGCGATGATCTTGGAGGGGGTGTATATTGTTGCTGGTTGAGGAGCAGAAGTGACACTAAAATTAAACCCGGACAGTATAGACTGCCAACGTATGGCAGTCTTTTTGGTTGTATAAAGCATTTTTGAAATCAATATGAAAAGATCTAAAAATGGTCGGCGAGCAACTTAACGTCATTCACGCAATAGCTGCTGCCGAGCACCATTTTCGTACAAGATTATCCACCTCCGTCCCCTTGTCACAAAACGATCTATTAGCAGAAATAGGAGACTTTTTATACTTCAGTGAACAGTTTGGAGCTGAGGAGCAAAAGTTATTCATAGAAACAGTAGCGCATATTCTAGCAGTATCCACCGTCAGAATGCTCATAAGCTTAGGAGAAGATACAGAAGAAGCCGTGTCCATTCTTGAAATTCGCAAACAATTTATGGCTGAAAGTACTGTGTTGAAACTATTTACTGAGCTCGAAGACTTCGCGGAACAGTTATATAGCTTATGTGATAGGTATCTAGTAGAGTGTTATCTCTATTTAGATGAAAGTATTGATTCTGACAAATTTATTAAAGAGTGTGAACGTTCAATCCTTTATATGATAACTAGCTCTGCTAAATCTGTGCTCCCACGAAACTTAAACAGGCATTGCCGTAACTACTAGACGGCCACTTCGATTACCAGGTCCTCCGGTAGGGTACCCCCAACAGGTAAAAAGTGTTAGGGTTTCACGACCCGGTGTACCTAGCAAGATTGAAGTCTCTTCTGGCTTAACACGTTTACTACGTACCATACGGTATTTGTAAGTCTCACCGTCTACTTCCAAGATGATTTCGTCTCCAACTTGAAGGTCACCTAGTAGACTAAAGGCTGATACTGGCTCGTTAGGACTTGGTCTATATGATCCTCCCGCACTATGTCCGTATATGACTGTATTTCCTGGTAACGAGGAGAAAGGCAGGCTTGTACCTTCAAAGTGGGCTAAGGCGCTGTTGAGTACTGAGTTATAGGAGTTTTCTGTGCCGCTATCCACGTTGGCTTGTACTGGAAGCCGGTTAATATTTAGACTGGGGATCGAAATATAAAATGTACCTTGGTAGGCTAGGCTTTCTTCATCTTCAAAGAATCCACCCTGTCCTTGTGCGGCGTTACTTAAGTCTCGGAAGTAGTCCGCACCTGGGTTAGATATAAACTGCTCGCTATTTTCGATGTAGCTTAGGTCGACTAGAGGGGTTGAACCTTTTTCGTAATAACCATTTGCTGAAACTACACTTTCTATCTGCTGTGGAATGATTTGCCAGCCAATAAAACCTAGCCCAATAATAATAAATGTAACCGGAATAACCATTCCAGCTGCTGAAGAAGATGCTACTAAACCTTTAAGAAAGTCATAAAAACCAGCAATTAAATCCCACATAGTAACCTTATCTTTTTTGTAGGTATTGAAACTGTCAGCGCGAATTGCAAAAGAATCTTGAGCTTGGGGATTGTACCAACTAGTGGTCCCACTAGCTGCATAAACCGTCGATTTTTGATAGGTTCTTAAAGGCATTTTTCAGTTAAAGGCAAAATTTAAGGCTATTGACAATACTTTAGCACATTTTGACATGGGTTTGCTATAATCTGCAAGCAAAAGCAATCCTTCCATTTTATATATCAAAAATAAGTTTTCCACATGGCTATAACCGCTGAAGACAAACAGAAAGTAAAGAAACTGGTTACCCAGGGTCAAAAACAAGGGTACCTGACACAAAATGACGTATTGAATGAGTTCCCAACTGTGGAGGATGATCTGCAACTGCTTGAGTATATAATCACCAAACTGCAGGACTCAGAGGTAGAGATCATTGAGGCAGGTGGTAGCAACGATCCAACCCGCCAAAAGAGAGGCAAGATGAGCTTTGAAGAAAAGATAGCCATTCTAAAAAAGATTCGTTCACACGTTAGTACAGATCCTATCCGTGCTTACTTGCATGAAATCGGAAAAATTCCATTGCTGAATGCCGAGGAAGAAGTGTTCCTAGCTAAGCGTATTGAGGCTGGCGAGTTGCGCAAATTCGAAATTATTGAGCAACTCGCCAAAGAAACCGATAACGAAGTATTTAAAGATGGCGCAAAGGCTATTAAAAGCAACGACCGAGATATTGCCACTAGAGATGACATTGTATAAGCAGCAAGGCAAGAGCTTATGACAAAGCATCGTAAGCATATCGATAAAACTATTCGTGACGGTGAAGAGGCTAAAGAGCTGCTTACAACCGCTAACTTGCGTTTGGTTGTATCTATTGCCAAAAACTACCTAAAACGTGGCCTGGACCTGCTGGACTTGATTCAGGAGGGTAATTTAGGTCTGATGCGTGCGGTAGAAAAATTTGAGTATCGAAAAGGTTTTAAATTTTCTACTTATGCTACGTGGTGGATCCGACAAGCGATCACTCGTGCAATTGCCGATCAGGCAAGAACTATTCGTGTGCCTGTGCACATGATTGAGACAATCAACAAGATGAGTAAAGTTGCTTCAGAGTTGGCAACTAAGTTAGGCCGCCGACCAAAGCCAGAAGAGGTGGCGGCGGAAATGGAAATTGAGGTAGATAAGGTTCATGAGATTATGCGAATTGCTCAAAAACCTCAAGGTCTGGAGACACCTATTGGCGAGGAAAAAGAGAACAAGTTAATTGACATTATTCCTGATGAGTTTAGCCAGTCTCCTAATGAGATTGCTACCTGGTCTTATTTGCGGAAGCAGATTAAAGGAATTCTAGATCAGCTGACTGACCGCGAACGTAAGGTGTTGGAGCTGCGTTTTGGCTTGGTAGATGGAGTTTCTCGCACACTTGAAGAAGTAGGCCGAGAATTCAAAGTCACCCGTGAACGTATACGTCAGATAGAAGCCAAAGCACTTAAGAGGTTGAAGAGCGAAGAAGTTGTGCAGCAACTGCAAGACTACTTAAATTAATAGTACTTTTCAGCGAAGGTTTCAATATCGCGCACTAAAGGGCCTAAGTTTAGGCCCTTTTTTGTGAGCGTATACTCAACATGAGGGGGGATAGATTCGAATTGTTTGCGTTCGATTATTCCTGCGACTGCCAGTTTTTTTAAGCGATCAGAAAGGGTAGAGTTGGTAATACTCTCAATTGATTCTTGAAGTTCATTAAAGCGCCTGGGTTCTTTCAGTAGCTGTCGAATAATTAAGATACTCCAAAAATCACCGATAATTTTAGTTGCTGCTTGAATAGGACAATATTCTGCCATATACAATTATACATCAGTTGACAGTTTTTAAGTAGAGAGATTATACTAACTCTGGTTTTACTACTTGGTAGTAAAATACAACTTATTAATTCTTACGATTAAGATATGTCAAAGTGGATAATTGATCCAGCTCACTCAACTGCAAACTTTTCTGTAAAGCACTTAGGGTTTGCAAAAGTATCAGGTAGTATTTTTGGAGTAAACGGCGAAATAGAGTTTGACCCTGAAAACCCAAATGCTGCAAAGTTCAGCGGAGTGATCGATGTGACAACATTGAACACAGGAGTTGAACAACGTGACGGTCACCTTAAAAGTGATGATTTCTTTGATGTAGAAAATTATCCAGAGATGAAATTCGAGAGTAAATCTGTTACTGCTGATGGTGATAAGGCTACTATTGTTGGTGATCTTACAATTAAAGATGTTACCAAAGAAATTAAGCTAGAAGCAGATTTACTGGGAGTAGGGGAGAAAGATATGGGTGAAGGTGCTGAAGAAGTTGCCGCTTTTGTACTAAAGACAAAAGTAAATCGTTATGACTTTGGCTTGGAGTGGAACATGGAGCTTCCCTCAGGACATTTATTAGTCGGTAAAGAGGTTGAAATTGAAGTAAATGTGGAGGCTGTAAAAGAAGCCTAAGTATGAACGCTTTAATTGTTCACTATGGTCCAGGACCAGATTCGTATACGCAAGAAAGCGTAGCCTACGTGAAGCAATTGTTGCAAGATAAAGGTATGCTGGTGAATGAGCAAGACCTGGCAGCGAAGCTGCCAGGTCTGTATTCACGCCGGGAAATGGCTGCCTACATAAACAGAAACTTTCTAAAAAAAGAAGTCCAACCAGATGAGACAAATTTGCTTGCCTCATACGATGAGTATGCAAAACAACTAATTGCTGCTGATTTTCTGGTGCTGGCATTCCCAATTTATAATTTTAGTATGCCAGCGGCAGTGAAGGCTTGGATTGATGCCGTGGCGCAGCCACGGCAGACTTTTAAATACGGTATGTATGGCTCCGAAGGGCTTCTTAAAGCCAATAAGGCCTTGGTTTTGATCTCTAGTGGTAGTACCAGAATCGGTAGCAGTAGGGACTTTGCTTCTCCTTACATAGAATATGCGCTGAAATTCATGGGAATTAAAGAGGTCTCATTTACCGGCGCTACAGGTACTAAGCTCATGCAAGATCGTGAAAAGCTAATGAACGAATTCAAACAGAATCTGGCAAATCAGCTAAAAGATCTAGTATGATGTATAGATGGAAGAAATGAGGAGACCGCTGCCTTTGCCAAGTGATGCTGAGAATTTGCGTGGCTTATATTGCTGGGCAGGGCCAGGGACTATACGGATGCTTCGGTTGAAGTATTTTAATCCGTTAATTAATGAACAGAGTTTGATGTCATCGTATGATTACGATGTGCTAGCAAAGCTTAAAGAGAAAATTGGGTTAACCGATGTATGGGCAACTTACTCTTGGGGTTTTTCCCCGCAAACAGAGCAAGAGGATTATGATTTCCTGGCACAGAGAATAGATAACTTTCATAAATTAGGTATTCGCGTGCATGCCTATATTCAAGGCCCAAACTTGGTGTATAAAGAGTTTTCTCATCGTGATTGGTGGGCACAGGATAATCGAGGTAATTTAATAACTTATCATCGTGGTAGGCGAATGGCTTGTGTGCTGCACCCAGACTTTGTGCAATATAAGCTAGATCAGGTAGATGCTATTTCCGAAATAGGTGCAGATGGTGTGTTTATGGATAATGTTTTTGTGGGAGCATTGCCCGAGCCCTTGTACCGCGGTGACATTCCGTTTACGTTTGCGGGCGACAACCATCCACTAATGCAGAAAGAATTTAA
>CAYUPY010000019.1:0-19032 GCA_964446595.1 uncultured Candidatus Saccharibacteria bacterium
TGACACCCTGGGCAGCAAATAGTTGGATTAGCTTTGCGCAGCGCTCTTCAGCGCTGCGCGTATGGACACTTAATGGTAGGTCATACACGGATGCTAGTTCAAGATGCCTCAAAAACAGGTCCTGTTGCACCCCCAGAGCCATTTTTCGCATAGAGTCGGTGATTGACCCATCTTTTATTTTTTGGGTCAACCAGTAGTCGTCCATCCCTGTTTCTCCAAGTCCTACAACATAGGGTCCGTTATCCTGAATCAGCTTTTCTAATTCTTCAAACTGTTGAAATCTATACTTGGGATCTTCAAATCTCTGAACGTAGTCATTGCTACCCATTATGGTTACTTGTGGATCTATGCCTATTACGGATTTCACCGTCCCGGAATACTTTACGGCGTTTGCGATCGCCCTTTTTGAACTTTCTAAATCGACGCCAATATCGACAATGTGCTCAACTCCAGCTGTAACAGCTTCTTCTACCAATTTATCTCGACCATCATCAAACTCAGGTATGTTTAAATGACAGTGCGAATCATACAAGGCCGGTGTTGAGAAAAACATTACTTAGTCTAATTTTTCAAATAAAATGACTTTCTCTTGCGCTTGCAATGCTTCCAACGATTTAGTTGCCGATGTAGGCAAAAAAGGAAGATATAAATTTGCTACCGACCTGAGCAGATACTGCAGGCTGAGCAAGACTTTTTCTACTGTTTCTGCGGGGACATCTTTTTCCCATGGTTTTGCTTCCGCAATGTACTTGTTACCAAAATCTGCTAAATCGTTGGGAATGCTTACCGCCTCAAACAGCTCTAAGCTTGCAAAATGTTGATGGTAAGCCTTTTCTGCTTGCGACACTTTGTCGACTATTGTCTGGTCTAGTGCGTCCGTATCGTATTGGGTTGGTATTACAATACCTTTACTTGAGGATAAGTGGATAACCCGGTTAAGCAGGTTACCCCAGTTATTGGCTAGATCAGATTTATATTTTGCTTCTAGTCTTTCAAAACTAAAATCGCCGTCATTACCTACCTGGAATTCTGACAATAACGCGTATCTAACAGCATCAGTACTGTACTTGGCTGCTAACTCGACGGGATCAATTGCATTGTTGTTACTTTTTCCTATCTTTTGCCCGTTTACCGTAAAAAAGCCGTGTGTAAGGATAGTTTTGGGTGGCTGATAACCTGCTGAGTGCAACATTGCAGGCCATAAAATAGCATGAAATTTAATAATATCTTTACCTATCACGTGCACGGCTTCAGGCCAGAACTTGTCTTCATAGCCCTGAGCGGCGAATTCAGGGAAGTTGAGTGTGGAAAGATAATTAGGTAAAGCGTCATACCAGACATAGATTGTCTGCTCTGGGTCAAAGGGCACTGAAACACCCCATTTTACATTTGCTCGCGTAACAGGAATATCTTGTAATCCCGCTTGTACAAATCCTTTGGCGTACTCAAACCATCTTTCAGGCTTCACAAAATCTGGATGCTCTTCATAGTACTTTAGTAACCAATCCTGATATTTAGACCAACGAAAGTAATAATTCTTTTCTTTCGTGTAAGTAGGCTGTTTAGTGGGATGATTTGGACATTTACCATCTACTAAGTCTTCTTCCTTAATGTAGGCTTCACAGCTTTCACAATACCAACCCTCATAGCTTCCCTCGTAGATGTCACCATTATCATAAGATTTTTGAATTAGTTCTTGAGCAAATTTCTCATGACGGGGATCAGTAGTTTGCACAAAATAGTCATTTGTTATACCCAATTCCTGCCAAATGTTGCGGTATATATCTGCATATCTATCTACAAACTCTTGTGGGGATACCCCTTCATCCTCTGCTTTTTTAGCAATATTAGCACCGTGTTCATCCGTTCCAGTTAGAAAAAAAGTGTCACGAGCCTGGCTGCGATGATATCTAGCCAAAGCATCAGCAATAAATACATTATAGGCAGTACCAATGTGTGGCACACCAGTAGGGTAGAAAATGGGAGTGGTTACATAAAAATTATTCGATTTGTGTGAGTTTGTCATTTGGGTTTTCGCTGCTTAATGTGGTGATTGTATCATGTTTTTTAAGGTTGCTTGAGTGATTAGCAGTTCAATAATAATTAAAAGCCCTAAACTAGCGATGAGTAGGTACTCATCTAGAGCAAATAGGCGATAGATTATATAAACTACGAGAATCAGCGCCACTATGCCCGCGCGGCGCGCCGCGCGGGCATAGTGCGGGCTCTCAAAGTACTTGATCACAAAGAAACGTTCAATAGCAATTTGAAGTAAAAAAACGTATACCCCAACCGTTAGCGTTGCTAAACCAACAAGGATCATTAAATTACTGGTATCTATCAAATCCACTGCTCTGCCCTCCTCGATTTCAGCTTGCAGTGCATTAACAAGATCAGTTCTTGTTTGGACACCTTCTTCTGACACAAAAGTTTGTAACGCAGTGGGGATAAATGGATTAAGTACGTTAGGTACATACAAAGTTACAATTGTAAGAGCCACAGCAAATACTGCAGTAAAAACAAGGTCGCGCATAAAATATTATACAGGAGATCTTTCCCTACAGGCTGTGATAAAACTTTTGCATTAGCAATGCATCTAGCTCCAGAATCGGACTTTCGCAAACCAAATAACCACCAACACCTGCTGACTTAAGCGCCTTAAGTAAGTCTTGCCAATTAAAAGTGTTTTCCTTAAATCTGTTTTCTGGAAGCTTTTCCCAAGCGGATTCTATTCCTTCCACCTCTACTCCTTGCTCAGTGTAGGCCTCTAGGCTCGGCAGCATCACTAGGTGATTTCTTTCCCCTTTTTCCGAGTAATCTATTGCTGACACATGCATGTGCAAATTTTCCAAGTACTCTGATCCCAGACCGGTGGCGATTTTATCAAGCAGTGAACTAAATTCATCGTAAGTATTATTGGCTCCGTTATCTCGGGCAAATTTATGGGCAAAATCAATACATAGAGCAGCCTGGGTATGACCCTTATCTTGTAGAACTTTCACAATCTCTATTAATTCGTCTATATCACCTACCTGAGCTGGCTTACCTGTAAGTTCTGGCGCCAGTTTAATATTAGTCGTACCCTTTTTCTCTAGCTCAGCAAGAACCTTTTCCATAGCTAGAATGACTAGATCTTTGATTTCACCAAACTCACGCTTTTGGAAAAAACCAGAGTGATAGGTGACTGTTCTGGCACCACATAACTCGCCAATATATGCCGCCTGGACAATCCTATTAATGCTAGCGTGCCATTTTTGCTTATCCTCTGAAGCAAAGTTGGTGTAATAAGATCCATGAACAGAGAGGGTCACATCCTGCTCAGCTGCTAAATCCTTAATTTGGGGAGCCTTTTCCTCTTTTACAAACACACTTTGCACAAACTCTAGCTCCATGTGACGCAAACCAAGCTCATGAAGCCTTTGAATACCTTTTTCCACACCTTTTGCAGTGTGTGGCACTCCGCCGATGCCAAATCTTAAATCGTTTTTATTCATAGAACCAATTGTAGCGTACATACTTCCATTTTGCAGGGTTCTGGAGTGATTTCTTGCCAACTGGTGAACGCGGAGGCGGCTGGCTCTTCATCTGCATCAGGAATTGTGTCAGCCGCCTCCGCCAGCCAATCAAGCCGATAGAGCTTATCCCCAATCACAGTATTACTTATTAAGTAAAGCCCAGTATTTGAAGTTGCCAATTGTCCCTTTTGCACTCCCTCCGGGAGTGGTAGCTGACGCCACTCGGCATCTTCAGCATATACGCTGGCGGGTAGGAAATAGACCTCTATCAATTTGGTTTGCACATCCCTACCCGCCACAAACAGCATATCCCTATGAATAACCGTACCCTCAACTACCAACCCACTTAAATAAGTGCTTTCTCCTTGGTACGCAATTTCCACAACCTGTCCATCGACCGAGTTTTGGTAGTTCAGCGCATTACTCTTATTTGAGTCGGATGGACAGTCTTTCTTTACTGGCTCATCTCGATCAATTAGGTTTAAAACGTAGCATTGTTCATTAATTTTAAAACCGATTTCATTAGCATTGAAGTCCTGCTCACTGGATTGAAGGAATTTGATAGACCCTGCTTTAACACTGCGAAAATGGTACAAATCAAAGGCTTTCTGCCAATTCTGTACCAATTGTAAAAACACACCGTTTTCACCCTCTACCAGTAAGAACACTTCGCCGTTTACAAATAATAAATCTAGCAAACTACCGCCATTGCGAATTTCCCATACAACTTCATCATTTAAGGCAATTTCTGTGGGTTTTACAGTCAGGATTTCATCACTAGAGGGAGAGTTATAAATTGTGGTTACTGGCTGAGTAGAATCCACTTCTCTTAACGTCTGTAAGGCTCCAACATCGGAAAGTTGATAAAATGTGGTGGACTCGGGCAGTGATGGTGGTTTATTCAGCGCAACAGGCGTCTCTAACAGACGGTAAATATACTGTTTCTGCTCATCTTGTACTATGGCAGTCACAAAACTACTTTTTTGATATTCGAATTTTGACCTCACGCTACCAGATTCTGTATCTAGATTCACACCTAAAATATTCAGGGTCTCCAATGAACCCGTCTCCTCTTTTCCACGTACACTTTCAACGGCAGGAAGGAAAACTGTACTCCAATCCACGTTAGTAAATATCAAGCGACCCCCTATCCCCAGCAGCAGAAGTGTGGAGGTAAGTGCCACGATTAAGCTTAGTAAGCGCAATTGCCGCCGTACTACTTGTTTACGGCGATTTTTATGCATTTTTTCGCTTTTTAACCGTTCTAAATTCATAAGCTATTATACATTTTTAGGTATTTTGTGCTATTATCATTACGCAAATGGCAACACAACAAGGACGAACAATGCCGAAAGGCAGCAAAAAGAAAAGATCAAAGTTTGGCTTCCGTGCAGCTAAAGCTAAGAAACAGAATGTACTTAAGAATCGCCGCCGAAAGGGTCGTGCTGACTTAACTGTTTCCAAAAAACTCAGCCGTCGTCGCTAAGTCCTCTCCCCCTTTATAAACCTAAAACCGGCCTATAAGGCTAGTTTATATTTTTGCGGGCTAAATCCGGAAAAATTCAAGCTTCAATCTTATTGAAAGGGCTGTTTTCCCCTTGTTAATGCCACAATTCCCAGAATACAGAATATTAACAGAGTAATTGTAATGGCCAAGGCTACAGCCAGGGCGCTAGTGTTTGCACGGGGATTAAACTGTCCGGGGGAAAGAGAGTCTACGACATTTACAGGTTGTGTTGGTGAGGCAATAGCCAAAACTTCAGATGACACACTAACCCCTAATGTACGTGGAGACTCCCCGTTAACACTAGTGCTATCTAGAAAACGGATCTCACCTTTACCTCCGGTGTTAGTAATTGTCACGGTGGCGATATACTCTTGCTGTCCAAAGTTCGATTGTTTAGCCACATCAAGACGCGCGAAAGAGCTCTCCACTTGCTTACCTAAGCTCAATAAAGCTGGTGCCGAACTGATGTCCAGAATTCTGATACCGCCAGTAGCCTCTAGCCTAATTGTGACAGCATTTTTATCAGTTGCACCACTAACTACAATAGGGAGCCTTTGTTGAGCATTTGGTTTAAGCACTACTTGCTCATCTTCAAAGCCTACAATGTAGTTTTGATTTACTGATCTAGTTTGAGCAAAAATAACACTTGAACTTAGCACCAATACCAATACTAATATCAACCCCAAAAATCCGAATTTTAAATTTTTAGTTACAAGTAAGCTGTTGTTCATAGTACCTTCCAAAAATCTGGAAATCATTTAAATCTAGGTAACAATCATCACCTATAATATCCAAACTACAGTTATTTAAAGTCTGTTTATAGTTTAGTGCGAACGCGCCAAAATCTACGATATTTAATACTTTATTGTCATCCGAATCTGCAGGACAGGCAATATCCTCATCACCTGGGGTTTCTTCGGGTATTTCAGGCTGCGTGGTTGGTGCACACCAGTTCGTATATGGATCCACTGCACATGGCTGTTCATTATAAGCACACGCGGGCAATGGTACACATTCACCACCACAAACTTGATTATTTGAAGAAGCAATACATGAACCACCTTCGCAACTATTAGCGTCTACTGGTTCACACACTGGATCATCTGTACATACACCTTGATAGGCAATAGGAACACCTGCCTGTGAAGCTACACACTCATTATTGTACGTGATTCCATTCTGACCACACACGGGGTCATATACACCAGAACAACTCCCCCCTCCGTTGGGATAACTACTTGGATAGCTGCTGGGATAACTACTTGGAGTTTCCTCTGGGTAGCTACTTGGGTAGCTAGATGGAGCTTGTTGATAATTGGCAGCTGAAACTAAGTATTGAGCCGTCACATTTGCAACATGTAGTTCCCCATTAACATTCTTTTCACAACGTAATGTGTTGTATAGCATCCAATCACCTCTAATATTGGAAAGAGTTACTTCACGCGTACCAGTATTCTGAACTGCTGTATCCGCACTGCCGGAACGGGTAATATTAGGGTTACTAGTATTAGATACTAGTAAAGGCTGAATTAGTAACCGACAATTAGTCATATTAAGATTAGCCCAACTCACCTTATACTTCACACTATTGGGGTAGTTCTGATAGTTAGACTGACTATAGTCATTGTCGAACACCTGAACGACTAAATCTGGAGAAAATGAAGGAGTTAGCCCCACTGTAACCTTCTCAGAAGTATCAAAGCCACCCTCCCCATCTACACAACGCAGCTGATGTTCGTAGCTTACATTTGAGGAAGAAACTAACTGTTCTACATCCACTTTAAGTGATCCGTTGCCTGATGTTCCACCAATAGCTAACTGTAGTGGAGAGATAAGGTTAGAGCGAATTTCGGGAATGTAATCAGAATAGACATAAGTCAAATTGCTATCGATGTAACAAGTTTGGTAACCACTCACATCCCAATCTAGGTTGTAACTTCCAGGAACTGTTACACTGTTCACATCATCATTTACAGATAAGCTTAAAGATTTTGTTTGCTCACCCTGCTCCAGCTCCTCACCAAAATTGACAGCCATAGTTCTATTGAATTCCCCGAGGTTACCTTCACAAGCTAAGCGATAAGTGACCTTGCTAATGCCTGCAGCCTCACTACTGGAGAAAGTTCTAATGAACGTGCGGTCATCAAAACTGACCAATACTTCACTGCTTACTGGTTCCAGCGTATTTGGATCAACTGTTTCAGTTAGGTAACAGTATTCAACATTGGTTTGTGTTATGTTCACTTGAATCTCAATATCTTCTGCTCCGATTTGAGGAGAAAGGTCTATTTCTGACTGAATAGCTGAGTCAATATTATTTACTCGTAAGCTTCCTCCGGGTTGAGACACAAAACTACAAGACCTTGATAATAGTTCCGGGTGGAAATAGCTAAGAACTTCTGGGTCACAGCTAGAAATATCATATGCATAACGAGTTTGTTCGTTTACGGCATTACAACTACTCCAGTTAGAAAGATAGATAGTACATTTTCCGGGCGGAATAATTTTACCGCTAGGCAAGCTTAAAGATGATAATAATTCAAGTTCTACTACATTGTCACTGATTGTATTTACCTTGTGATTACCCAGACTTTGAGTATCTTTTTGCGATACATATACTGGTGTAAATACGGTGGCCACATTTGTTGTCCCAAGAGTTGTTTGGGTAGCTACAATCTCTACAGCAGCAGGACGGTCAATATTGCCCGTACGCTGAAAGCGAATACCTGCTATCAGCTCTTGAGAAAATAAGTTGCGGTCTCCAACAGTAGTAAAATCAAATGTAATAGTACCGTTAGTACTGTTTAGTGATTGATTTAGGTACAAAATACCATCCTGTTCTAGCAATTGAACTGCTTGCATACTGGTATTATCAAAGCTCAAAACGACTTCTCCAGATTTGATGGGATTATTTTGGGTAGAAAAGGCATTAGCATGAATAGAAATATCAAATGTACTTGGTGTGCCAATCTTAGTCTGAGGGGATTGGGTCAAGTAATAACCAGGCTTTCCGGTCACACTATCTGTAACTGGCAGGGAAATCTGATCCGGCAACCTTACCACCTGCTCAGGCACAATAAAAACAGATGAGACTAGACTGAGTGCGAGGAAAGCTGTTGCCACAGCAAGGAAAATTGCCGCTAAGCGCAGAAAATCTTCGCGATAGACAACTTTTATTAAGCTCTGTTTCATCGCTACAATATAGAGAATATTTTAGGAGAGTGCCAGAGAAAATATGAGATTTAAAATAAGTTCGGCTTAATACGCTAAAATTAACTATGTTGCCTAGAAAGTTAACGCTAACTAAAGCGGAAATTGAAACAGTTGCTAAAAAAGGGCGCTATATTGGACGTAATGAGTATTTATCAATCAAGTATTTAGACCGTAGGGCTGTGGTCTCTGGAGCTGACGGAGAAGTAAGGAAATTTGCCATTTCTGTTTCCAAAAAAGTAGAGAAGCTGGCAGTTAAGCGAAACAGCATTAAACGCAGACTACGTGTGGCGGTAGACGGTATGTTAACTGGGGATAAGATAGAAAAAATTGCGGAAGGATACTATTTGATCGTGGTACAAGCGCCGCTGCCGCGCGTGAGCGCGGCAGCGGTAACCGAAGACCTTATGCGAATTGTGCAAAAGCGCGGTTAGATTCAGCCATTCTTTCGACTTCTTCCTTCTTCTTCACTGAAGCACCTTCGTTATTGAAAGCAGCTGTCAGTTCTTGACCTAAGTAAAAAGAGTAAGGCTTATCTTTTCGTGCCTTTCGAGAAAGTCCAACAATCCAACGGAAAGCCAATACGACTTTGCGCTCTGGACTAGTTGGTGTAGGCACTTGGTAGTTAGAACCACCAACACGACGTGCCTTTGTCTCAATATCTGGACTCGCGTTTTCCACAGCCTGATGTAATGCTGCTAAAGCATCTGTCTTGCTATTCTTTGCTAAAGCATCAAGTGCATCATATACAATTGTACGAGCAGTATCTTTTTTACCATCCTGCATTACGTAGTTAATTAGCTTAGTAACCAACTCGCTGTTGTAGCGTGGATCTGGTTCAAGCTTTCTTTTAGGGGCTCTGCGTCCTCTCATTTTTAGTAATTAATAATTAATTTAGTTAACTGTTTTTAAATAAAAATCGGCCGGCGGAAGAATTCCGCCGGCCGGGATACTTCCTTCTTCTTCGCGGCCTCAGGCCGCGAATACTTCTTAGCCCGCAAGCGGAACTAAGTCGGGTTTAATTTTTAAGGTCTACTACTCTACTTACTTAGGTTTTTTAGCTCCGTAACGACTGCGGGCTTGTCTGCGATTTTGCACAGCGCCTGCATCGTATACACCACGTACAACTTGGTAGTTTACACCTGGCAAGTCGGGACGACGTCCAGCCTTTAACAGCACCACAGAGTGCTCTTGCAAGTTGTGTCCTTCACCTGGAATGTAAGCTAATACTTCCTGGTTATTGGACAATCTAACTCTTGCTACTTTACGTAAAGCAGAGTTAGGTTTACGTGGAGTCATGGTACGTACGTTAACGCAAACACCACGACGCAACGGATTAGGTTTGTAAAAGTACTTGTTGTGTACACTGTTGTAATTAAAGTGTAACGACTTATACCTAATCGTTTTCTTGAACTGCAAACCTTTGTAGCGTACTTTTCCTTTTTTCGGTTTTCTGCCCTTACGGACAAGTTGCGATACTCTAGCCATAATTTATACTGATACTCCAGTTGATGTTAATGATAGTTCCACATTCTGCACATTCTCACCGTCTTGCTTCTTAGTAAGGATGTCGCCGATTGGAACAGGTCGGCCGATTATAACATTTTCCTTCAATCCTCTCAAATAGTCTATCTTACCCACTAAGGACGCATCGGTTAGAACACGTACCTGTTGTTGGAAGGATGCTGCCGATAGGAAGCTCTCCGTTCGCAAGGAGGCGTTTGTTAGACCAAGAATTGTACGTTCAAATTTAACCGGCTTTTTACCTTCGGCTTTTAGCTGCTCGTTTTCCTGCTCAAGCTTAGAAACGTCAGCATATTCGCCTATTAAGCGCTCAGCACTATCACCATTATCAGTGATACGAGCAAAACGTCCCATCTGAGAGACAATTGCCTCTAAGTGTAGGTCATTCAATGGAATACCGTACACTGAGTAAACTGCTTGTACTTCATCAATGATGTACTTCTGAGCTGCTCTCACACTGATGTAGTCAGCTAACTCTTTTGGATCAATTGATCCATAGGTTAATTGTTGACCTCTTTCTACATACTCACCATTTTTAACTAACAATGAGCGTAGATCGTGAGTGGTCATTTCTGATTCAACATCTCTTTCTACAAGTAGGTAAAGTTTGCTATCTTGTAACTCTACTCTTCCTGCTAGGTCAGCTTTAATGTCTTCACCAGTTGAGCGAGTGATAAGTACTGCGCCCTTCTTTACTTCCTGTCCACGTGATACTTGCGCAACATCTCCTTCACCAAGCTCAAAGGTCTTACGCATCTTCTTTGTAGAAGTGATGCGGATTGTGACATCATTCTCGTTCTCAATCACTTTTACTTCCCCAGCGATGTCAGCAATTAAAGCCTTAGCCTTTGGTGTACGCAGCTCGAATAGCTCTTCTACACGAGGCAAACCTTGGGTAACATCTCCACGTGCACGCGCATCAGATTTGTTCTTCAGCGTTAGCTGTGTGGTTGGTTCTCCGATTGATTGAGCGGCAATAATTCCTACTGCTTCACCCATCTTTACGATTTCACCAGTTCCAAAGTCGCGACCATAAGATTTAATGCTCAGGCCATGAGGCAATGTACATGTAATTGGTGAGAACACCTCAACTTCTTCGATTTTGTCATTTGCAGCAATCTTCTTAGCAGCTTCTAGACTAATCATCTCATCCTTCTTAGCAATTAACTCACCTGTGTCAGGATCAGCAATGTCTTTTACTAGATAACGACCATGAATACGCTCATCGAACTCTTGGTTGCGTTTGTCATGCTTAGACAGCACCACTCCTTCAGTAGAATCATCCCAGTCGGAAACGATTACTAAATCTTGAGCAGCATCTACCAAACGACGAGTTAAGTATCCTGAATCAGCTGTTCTTAAGGCTACGTCTGCGTATGACTTACGCGTACTCTTAGCATGTACAAAGTATTCAAAGTTATTCAATCCTGATTCATAGTTGCCCATCAAAGGCAGGTCTACAACGTTACCTCCAATGTCAGTAACGTAACCTTTTACACCTGAGATGTTCTTAACCCATGAAGATACAGGTGTAGCCTTAGAGTTATTTAAGTGAACCAAGTTACTGTCAGTACTCTTACTTGCTAGTTCCCAAGTAGACTCACCGATTGCTTCAGAGGTGCTAATCCACTCTTCCTGACGCAATCTAGATAGTTCTTCCTTAGTTATCAAACCATCGTAATAATCATCAACCAGCTCGTTTTCACGATTTAAGTATTCTTTCAATCTGTTATCTACAATCTCTTTTGCTCCAAATTGGAACTCAGACATTGCCACAGAGAATCCACTACGTGTTGCATACCTAAAACCAAGACTCTTAATTACGTCTAGTGTCTCAATGGCTACCATGCGTCCGTAACGGTTGAACACATCAGCTGTGAGTTTCTGCACAGACTTACGATCCAAGGTCTCGTTAACGAATGGATAGTCCTCTGGGAACGCTGTGTTAAAGATTGCTCTACCTACAGTGGTAGTTACAATCTTCCCACTCTTGAGACGCAATTTAATTGGCTGATACAACGTGATTTCTCCAGTTGTATAACGTGCAATTGCTTCGTCGCGGTTAGCGAAAGCGAATTTAGCGTCCTTTGGCTCACCCTTCATTAAGGTTAGGAAGTAAACTCCCAATGCCATGTCTTTTTCTGTGTTCATGATTGGGGAACCATCAGCCATGGAAAGCATGTTTGATGGAGCCATCATGCGCTCTTTAATTTCTTCTACAGCTTGTTGTGATAGTGGCAAGTGAACAGCCATTTGATCTCCATCAAAGTCGGCGTTATAACCACGACACATCAATGGGTGTAGCTGAATAGAGTTACCTTCAATTAGTACTGGGAAGAACCCTACAATACCTTGCTTGTGCAAAGTAGGTGCACGGTTTAGCAATACTGGTCTGTTCTTACTTACTTCTTCCAGAATATCCCAAACTTCATCGACCTTCTCATCGTATAGAATTTTTGCACGAGCAGGGTTACCGGCCAATCCACGTGAGATTAATTCACGGATAATGAATGGCTTGAATAGCTCTAGAGCAATTGTTTTTGGCAAACCACACTGGTAAACCGTTAGGTCTGGTCCAGGTACAATTACTGCACGTCCTGAATAATCCACACGCTTACCAAGTAAGTTCTGACGGAAACGACCCTGTTTACCACGCAACATGTCAGAAAGTGATTTATAAGGAAGTCCGCGGGCGTTATTAGTTGGGCTACCAGGTCGGTGACTGTTATCTAACAGCGCATCAACAGATTCCTGCAACATACGACGCTCGTTACGCAAGATAACTTCTGGCGCGCCAAGGTCGATAAGTCTCTTCAAACGATTGTTACGGTTGATTACACGTCTGTATAAATCATTTAGATCAGATGTCGCAAATCTTCCTCCTGGCAACTGAATAATCGGTCGCAGGTCTGGAGGTAGGATTGGCAACACTTCTAGAATAATCCATTCTGGGTTTACTCCAGCACGTTGCATACCCTTTAGTAAACGTTTGCGTTGAAGCATACGAGACTTCTTTGCTTCTGAACGAGAATTTGCAATCTCCTCATCTAGTCTCTGACTAATCTCTCCTAGATCCATTTGCTGCAACAGAGTCTTGACAGCTGGTGCTCCCATTCCGGCTGTATATAAATCAATACCGTAATCTTGGAGGTAGCTATTGTCTTCTTCAGAAAGAGTGAATCCGACTTCTAATTCATCAATTAGTTTCTCGATTTGCGCAAATTTCTCTTCTACATTGTCACGCTTTTGGTTGTAAGCTGACTTAAGGTGAGCAAGTTCTTTGCGCTCGTTAGCTTTTATACGCTCTGCTTGTACACCGAACTTCTTTTCATCCTTTTGCTCTTTACGCAACTGAGCCATCTCCTCTGCGAACATAGTTTCAGTTTCTTGCAACTTCTCATTCAATTCTTCCTCTAGTCCTTTTATCTCTTCTTCCTTTACTAGAGTGATGCGCTCTAATTCAGCTTCTTTTTGATCTGGCTGCACATCAGTTACTAAGTAACGGGCATAGTAGATAACTGTTTCTAGCTTCTTCTGCGGAATTTCCAAAATCAGAGACAACCGATTTGGTACACCATGGGAGTACCAAACATGCGTTACAGGTGACACAAGTCGAACGTGTCCCATACGCTCACGACGTACGCGCTTTGTTGTTACTTCAACACCACAGCGATCACAGACGATGCCTTTGTAGCGAATTTTTTTGTATTTTCCACAGAAACATTCATAATCTTTGGTTGGGCCGAAGATCTTTTCATCCATCAAACCATCCACTTCTGCGCGGAAGGTACGATAGTTGATTGTTTCTGCCTTCGTCACCTCACCATGAGACCACGAGAGCATGTCCTCTGGAGAGGCAAGCTTGATGCGGAGGGCTTTAAAATCTCTAATCATAATTATGTTAGTTAATCGCTAAATTATTAAATTTAAGCTGCTTCTTTTATTTCAAAATTATCATCTGCTACCACTTCGGCGTTCATTATTTCCTGCTCTTCACTGTCAGGCTGATCTCCGGTCTGGTTTTCTACAATCTCATCTACAACCTCTTCCAAACTTGCACTGTTTAAGTAAGGATCATCTATTGCTCCCAACTTTTCTAGCTTAATACAAAGTGCAGCCATTTCACGGTCGAACACGTTAAATGATTCTGGTACGCTCGGCGTGGTGACATCTTGTCCGGTGATAATAGACTTGTAAGCCGCCGAGCGTCCTACAACATCATCAGACTTAATAGTCAGCATTTCGTGCAACACAGTTGGTACACCGTGTGCCTCAAGTGCCCACACTTCCATCTCTCCGAATCTCTGTCCTCCACGGTGTGCACGTCCTCCAAGAGGTTGCTGTGTAACCATGGTGTATGGACCAGTTGAACGAGCATGAACCTTGTGATCTGCCATGTGTTCTAGCTTAAAGATGTAACGGTTACCTACAACTACTTCCTGATCAAACGCTTCTCCGTTGCGACCATCGAATAACTTCACCTTTTCCTTGTACTCTACACCTTTCTCTGCTGCTAAGTTTAATAACGGTTCAAGTGAGAACTCTGTGAATGGAGGTACCTGCACATGTACACCCAATTTACGAGCTAGCTCACCTACATGTGTTTCCAATAGCTGACCAACATTCATACGTCGAACCATGGACTGAGGTCCAAGAATAATATCTACTGGTTCGCCATCTTCTGTGTATGGCATATCTTCTTCGGGAAGAATACGTGCAATAACACCTTTATCTCCGTGGTAACCAGTTAACTTGTCACCCACGCTGATCTTATGTGTTTGTGCCACCCATACTTTTACTTGTTTCAGTACACCAGGGTTTAATTTAGCCCCAGAATCACGATCTAATAACTGTACGCTAACTACTACTCCGCCTTCACCGTGAGGTAAGCGTAGAGAGTTGTCACGCACATCACGGGCATATTCTCCGAAAATTGCTCGCAGCAATTTTTCTTCAGCAGATAGTTCTGTTTCGCCCTTTGGTGCAATAATTCCAGCTAAGATGTCCCCAGAGTGCACATTAGCTCCGATTCGCACCAATCCTTCTTCATCCAAGTTGCGTAGAGCATACTCACCTACATTTGGAATATCACGAGTGATCATCTCATCACCCAGTTTGGTCTCACGAACTTCTTGAGTATATTCGTAAATATGTACTGACGTTAATAGATCGTTCTTAACTAGTCTTTCAGAAACAACAATTGCATCCTCATAGTTATAACCATCGTAAACAAGATATGCTGTTCGAAGATTTACTCCTAAAGCTAGTTCACCTGATTCAGTACATGGTGCATTTACTAACACATCGCCTTTTTCAAATTGCTCGCCAACGTTCACTGCAACTTTTTGAGAAAAGCTTGTTGATTGGTTAGTGCGAATAAACTTCTCCACTACATATTCTTTTTTGTATGCCTTACCTGATTCCGGTTGATACTCTACGAGTAACCGCTCAGCATCTGCGTAAAGAACCTTACCTGAATCTTCGGCGTATAGCATACGCTTTGTAGCCTTAGCTGCTGTTGATTCCATTCCGGTACCGACTAATGGTGCCTGTGTATGAACCAAAGGTACAGCCTGGGTTTGCGTACGGCTACCCATCATAGTACGGTTAGTGTCGTCTTGAGCAGCAAAAGGAATAAGAGATAGAGCTAATGAGGCAATTTGAACAGGATTAATATCCATCAAATCAACTTCACGGGCGCTTACCTTAGAGTAAGAACTTCCATCTCGTACATAAGTGTTTTCGGAAATAATATTTCCGTTCTCGTCCTGTTCAATCGCCCGGCTAGAGATCTTATGTTTTGCTTCATCATCTGCATCTAAGTACACTATTTCTTCAGATACAAAAGGCACCAAATCAATCTTTTCAAAACCTTGCTTTTGAGCCTCTTCCGCAACTTTTTGTGTTAATTTATCACCAGCTTTTGCACCAGCTACATCTTCTGCCAAAATACGCCCTTTAAACGTAGCGAAGTCTTTTTCAAACTGATAAGAGCTATACACTTTGTAATAAGGAGCTTCCAAGAATCCGTATTCGTTCAGTTTGGAATACACAGCTAAGTGTAATACCATACCAACTGACGGACCTTCAGGGGTATAAATAGGGCAAATTCTGGAATAATGTGAGTTGTGCACGTCACGCACAGAGAAAGTAGCGCGCTCTTTAGTCAATCCACGAGGACCACCAGCGGAGATGCGCCGCTTTGTTTCTACCTCGCTTAGTACGTTCTGTTGATCCATGTAACGAGATAACGCACTACCACCTAAGAACTGGTTAATTGCAGCTCCTACTGGACGAGTGTTAATCAACTGAGAAGGTGTAATAGCATCTTCTGTTGAGAAGTAGCTCATACGATCTTTAATATTTTTCTCCATCCTCTTAATACCAACACGCATCTTTTCTGATACTAGTTCACCAACTCCGCGGATGCGGCGGTTAGTAAGAGAGTCTACATCGTCAACCTGTACAACTCCATTGTTCAATTGAATCAACGATTTGATCAATTCAACGATATCGCTTTTATTTAGCGTGTAATCGTCTTCTGTAATTGGAACATCAACTCCTAGACGTTTATTTAATTTGTAACGACCAATCTTACCTAAGAAGAAACGCTGCCTATCGAAAAACATGCTATCTAAGAACTGGCGAGCGTTTTCTAGAGTAATAGAGTCTTCTGGACGTAGCTTGCGGTAAATATCCAACAAAGCCTCTTCCTGGTTACGGGTGCGATCTTTTCGCAAGGTTGCCTCTAAGTAGCTGACTTCACCGTTATCAACAGGGTCTAATAACTTATGAATCTCTTCGGTACTAGAGTATCCAAGAGCGCGAAGTAAAGTGGTTAGCAATACACGTGGGTGCTTGTCTAATAGCTTTACACTCATAACACCGTATTTATTCACTTCGAACTCGAACCAGCGCCCACGGCTAGGCATCAGTTTTACTGAATAAAGCTTTTTGTTTGGTTTAGAAGCCTTAGATTCTACAAATAGCACACCTTCTGAGCGGATAATTTGCAATACAACTACTCTTTCGTTACCGTTAGCCATAAAGCTGGCACGATCGCCCATTAATGGCATATCTACCAAGAAAATTTTCTGCTTTTTTATTTCTCCTGTACGTTTATTAATTAATTTAACATGCATATACACAGGAGCGTCATATGTTAAACCAAGTGCTTGTGCTTGGTGAAAGGAGTGTTTTGGTTTGTCCCACTCAAATCTCTCAAAATGCAATTCCCATGAGCTACCTCCACCGTAGTCTACAATAGGATTAATTTCTTCGAATAATTCTTCTAAGCCCCCTTCTAGAAACTCATCAAATGATTTGATTTGTGCTTCTAGCAAGTTATTCTCTATAGTGGGTAGAGATTTTGTGGCGAGGTTGATTCTTTGTCTAACTTTAGCCATATTTATATAGTAGTAAGAAAGCAGATACCATTAAGTACAAAAACTCCACGCTTGCGAACCGTTAAGCGTGTAAAGGGAAATTTAGAATTGTACTAAATGGGAAACTTGGATATCCATAAATAAAATTGCAGGGTGATTGTAGCAAGGAAAAAAATTTTAGTCAAAATATTATCTGCAAAAATCCCCACCTTTGTAAACCCCCTACTTGGACGAGGTGCCTAAGTGCAACTTTTACTTAATTACGATCTTTTTATCAAACCGATTACTATATGCTAGAATCACCACGAATATGGCGAAAAAGAACTCAAAATCCCCAAAAACAGAAAATCCAGGTGGCTTTAGAACCCCAATTGTGGCGGTAATGGGGCATGTTGATCATGGTAAGACTACTTTATTAGACTCGCTACGTGATGCGCGCGTGGTGGATACTGAAGCTGGTGGTATTACGCAGAACACTCGCGCGCATCAAATTACCACGAACGCTGGAAATAGAATCACATTTATTGATACACCAGGCCACGAAGCCTTCTCCGCCATGCGTGCTCGTGGAGCCGAAGTAACAGATTTTGTACTTTTGGTGGTAGCCGCAGATGACGGCATTCAAGCCCAGACTAAAGAATCCATAGCATTTGCCAAGGAAACAAATACCCAGATAGTTGTAGCAATTAATAAGATGGACATGCCGGGGGCTGACCCCGCAAAGGTAAAACGCGAACTATCTCAATTTGGGGTTAATGTAGAAGAGTTTGGTGGAGACACAATGGTATTTGAAGTCTCTGCTTTAAAGAAACAAGGTCTAGCCGAACTAATTGAGGGGATAGAACTACTTTGTGAAATTAACGAAATTACTACTAACGAAGTAAAACAAAATTCCGTCGGCGCAGCCTATGTACTGGAATCCAGTGTAGAGAAAAGTATTGGTCCAGTCGCACTATGTGTACTCAAGAACGGCACACTCGACGGCCGCGTTACTGCTGTTAATAGTGGTAATAGTTTTAAAGTAAGAGCTTTCTTAGACCAGAACCAAAGGCAGACCAAAGAAGTATTGGAATCTGATCCTTTCTGGGTTACAGGCCTACCAGAGCCTGCAGAAACTGGAGCTACGATTTACTTCACTAGCGATGAAAAAATGGCTCGCAGCCTATTAGCCGACCTCCAAGCCGAAGAAATGCAGGAATCGCAAGGTGCTGCTAGCGCAGCCCCAGAAGCTGTGACTGGGAACGAATTGCTAATGCAGATGATGGCTCAGCGCACTGCCGAAGAAGAAGGTTACGAGCAAAAGAAACTAAATTTGATTGTACGCACATCTACCAAAGGAACACTTGAAGCCGTGGAGCATGAACTTGGGAAGCTAGGAGATGATGAAAAAAGCGTAGAGATTGTGGATAAAGGAGTAGGAATCGTTTCCGAATCCGATGTGCAGATGGCTCGCACTACTGATGCAATTATCGTTAGCTTTCAAATGAAACTAGACAAGAAAGTTGAAGCCATTGCAAAGCAAAACAAAGTCATTGTTAGAGATTATGAAATTATCTACGAAATGATTGAAGAACTAGAAGGTGCCTTAGACGGACTAATTGAACCTGAAGAAGAGGAAGTGGAAGTAGCCCGCGCTAAGATTAAACAAATTTTTGTTCTCTCTGATGGCACCACAGTTGATGGTAGCGAAGTTGTAAAGGGAATCATTCTAAAAGGATATAGCGTCTACGTAGAAAGGCCTCAAGAAAGCACCGCAGACGAAATTGCTGAAGTAGGAAGAGGCAAAATCTCTAGCCTGCGTGAGGGTAAAAATGAAGTCCGCGAGGTTAAAAAAGGATTAGATTGTGGAATTATTATCAATCCTCCAGTTGAAGGAATGGAAGAGGGAGAC
>CAYUPY010000020.1:0-18566 GCA_964446595.1 uncultured Candidatus Saccharibacteria bacterium
AAACAGGTTGAAGCACTGACTGCTTAAGTTTACGGAATTCGTTTAGCGCCAGACTTGGGTGCAATCCAGGAAAAGGGTTAGTCACTTCTAATTGTTCAATAGCCGCGCTTTCGGGTAGGAAGCGGAATCGTTTGCCTAACTTCGCCCGAAAGCGCGAATTTACGATCATAGTCGCCCAGTCGTTAAATGTTGTTACTTTTACACCATGAATCCCTAATTCAGGTAATAGGTTGCCAAAATACTTTACAGCGCCATCATCAGCAACAAATACCATAATCCTTTCAGGGTTAAAGTATTCTCTAAACTCTGGAGTTAAAACCAAGTAGGCAACACGATGCAGGGCCAAGGTGGTCTTTCCCGATCCGGCAGGTCCGCTAATTAAAAATGACCCTGATGGCGAGGTGCGAATTATTTGATCTTGTAGCTTGTCTAATTCGGCAACGATTTCGGGTAGCAGAAACTCTCTTCTTTCTGCCATATGCTTTTGGAAAATAACTTGGCGTGGAACACTTAGGGTTTCATGAGTCATAAACACAATGTCACTTTGCTGGATTATGAAATCATCTTTGACAGCAATACTGCCGGTACGTTCAGCTCCTCCAGGCTTCTGGTAACTTGCTTCTCCTACACCTGCATAACGCAAGGTGGCTATAGGCGAGAACCATGAATAGATCTTTTCCTTTGCATCAGCATATTTACTAATGTGTATAGTTTCAGTTATGTCCGAATCGGCCCATGTTATTTGTAATTTAAGGAAGTATGGAGAGTCGGCTAGTGTCCGTAATTGCGCTTGTTTTTCACGGAAAAGACGGATTTTTGCTAATGTCTGATCCAGATACTCGGAGTCTCCATCAAGCACGTCTAGGTCCATATCCTGCAATTGCGGAATCAAATCTAGTTGGTCTTGTTCTAGTTTTTGGTAGCGGTCGATGCGTTGTTGTAATCTGCTGCCTAAGGAGGCAATGCTTGATTCAGCCTTCGCTTTTAGCGCATGCTTGTTCGCACCAGTTAAAGTGCCATTGCTATTCATAACGGGAAAGGATAAAAGAGCTAGGTAAGGAGTGTAACAAGTGCCTAGGTGGCTGTCAATTCTTTCACAACTGTTGTTCTTAGCAATGCCAGTTTAATTCTCACTAGGGAGATCTTTTTGTACTCTGCTAGCAGTTCGCTAGTTACTACGATTCTGGTTAAGGCATTTATGTCCTGTCTGGTTAGGTCGCGTCTACCTGAGCGCTTAATTTCTGCTATTTTATCAACAAGTTGGGAGATTATACCCAACTCGGCTCGGATATACGTTTTCTCGAAACTAGGAGCGGTGTTAATTTCTGGTATTAGTTGTTCTACTCCAGCTCCGTGGACATTGAGTTGCTCTACGATCTTATCTACAGGCTGTTTAATTTGAATATTTGAGGTTATGTTTTCTGCGTCTTCTATAATCTCTGGTAAGTCAATACCGCTTTTATGCCATAACCGGCGGTCTTTCAGCTTGGTTTGGAGTTTCACAATTCTACTAAGTATTATTCTGTATGCGTTTTGTCTATCTTTTTCAGATATATTAGGGAGTATATCCTTTGTTACTTCTTTAATGCCATCCACTATTTCCGCGGTAACTGCTTGGTAAGTTTTTAGATACATCTCATCTCTAGTTTCCTCTAGGAAGGCGTCAAAGACTTCTATATCAAAGGTGTCAAAGCTCGACAAGAACCATAAAGGATAGACTTAGTTGTGATTAGTTCTAGAGGCTGTTCATCAATAGCATCTATCTCGTCTTTTACGAGTTTGCCAAATAGTAAAGCACCTGCTACCAAATCTTCAATTTCTTCATCGTCATGAGTAGCACTAGCCGCCTCGGTGGGTGTTTTGCCAAGTAGGATCCAAGCATTACTTACTACAAGTTCCTGGTCTGCAGATACACCGGAATTATCCTGAATCTTCTGCATTTGCTCTGCAAGTGCTGCGAAAGTCTGTGTATCTGTGGATTGTAAGGATTCTTCCTCAGGTGCTTTAACGGCCATTATTTACTAGATATTATTGAAATAATAAATTTTAAGCTATTATAATTACTTAAGAGTATGGATGCAATTTCTATTGACCTACGTTCTGTCAGGCTTGCTTGAGCAGTTAAGCAATTAAGTGTAGCAAACACAGCCTTTCTTACTGTAATTTCGTCCCATTCTTTAGTATCAGCTTTTATTAAGCTATAGATTTTAGTTATTCCCTGACGTTTAGCACTAGAAATGGTTAGGTCTGAATATTCTCTAGCGTATGTTAGTAATAGGACCCTAAATTCATCATTCTGCAAGTACCTTTGAGCAAGCTTTTCAATAGCAACTCCAAAGTCAATAATTTTGTCTAGATCTGCTTCTTGCTCGTCTTCGTATCCCACCTAGAGTTAAGTGTTAACTAGCACTTAACTCCTCGTCAGTTAGGCCTTCAGGCACTTCTCCTGCAGGGAAAGTGCCACCAGCAGCGTCAGCTGGTTGGTCTTTAGCGCTATTTTCTGCGGTTTGCACAGTATATCCCTGCTCAGACTTGCTCACCTGTACTCGCCCAGAAGCCAGAGTAGAGGTCGTGCTACCTTGAGAGTTTTCACATTCAACCAATGCCTCCACTAGGTAAGCCTTGGTGTCAGAGTTACTTGCTAAATACCCATCCGTAGTAGAGTAAATATCTGAGATTGTTTCTCCGTTGTTGCCAATCCGTATCTCGTCAATACTTAAAGGCTGCACGGCTTTTATGCTAGTACATACGGTATTTGCTTCCTGGCCTCCAATAAAGAGAGGTAAGTCAGTGCGTTCCTTTTGGAGGTAATTGGTTAGGTAGGAAAAAGCTGTATTGTCTGATTTAAGTGCTCTAGTGTTTACCTTTACGTCATCACCATAAAGGATTATGTCCTCTATTTGGTTTAGTACCAAGGCCATAATTCCGGCACCTAGTAAAAACGCAATGCCAGCAGTTACTGCTAGAACTGTTATACGATAACGGTGAAGATGTGTTTCATGAGCAAGTTTCTTTTTTTTCGGTTGTGACTTAGAACCCATTGGTTCCACTGAACGGGAGGTAGTGCTGTGAGTTTCATTCAAAGTTGGGTCTTGTGAAGTGGTTTGGCTTGGTATTTGTTCCATGCTTAATTATAGAGAAGAGGGCAGTTTGAATCAATACGTTACAGTGGAGCAAATAAATCGGACATATAGCCGTCCGGATCTTTGACCACACAGTACCTTTGCCCCCAAAAGGCATCCCAAGGCTCTTTTACGAGTTCAAAGCCTGCTTGTTGTAGTTTTAGCGCAACATCATTTACCTCCTTAGATTTTTCGTAAAGGATGGCAAAGCATGAGTGGTTACCAGCTTGCGGTGTATACCCAAGTATTTCAGTAAGCATTTTATGATGGTCAATCATTAAACGCACGCCGTTAGGGGATGAGGTTGACTCTATGTGCTGCATATCCTTTTCCACAGAGGGAAAACCAAAACCCAATAGCCCATAGAATTTAATGGTTGCAGCCATGTCTGTGGTGGAGACTGCGACGGCGTCGAGTTTCATAGTTTATGCTAGCACTTTTTTTACACGCCGTCGCAACTCAGGAACTACCTTTTCTTTGAACCAGGGGTTCTTTGTGTGCCAGAAATAATTGCGAGGGGAGGGGTGGATTGTAGGAAAGTAGCGAGGGAGATACTCCTGATAAGAGCGAACTGTTTCGGTTAGGTTTCGTTTGCGGGATTTACCCAAATAGTATTTTTGGGCGTAAATCCCGATCAATAAAATCAATTCTACGTTGGGCATCATATCTAACAGTAGTGGGTGCCATTTTTCAGCAAAGCCTTTACGTGGAGGAAGATCACCGTGCTTTCCTTTTCCAGGGAAGTAAAAGTCCATGGGGATAAGCGCGACTTGGCTAGGATCATAAAAAATGTCTCTCGGCATATCTAGCCAGGCGCGCAAGTTGTCCCCGCTAGGATCATTCCAAGGTGTCTGACTTGCTTGTGCGCGAATTCCTGGTGCCTGGCCAACGATCATGACTTTGGCATCAGGATGAGCAGTAAAGACTGGCTCATAATCCAATTCCCGCATATGATCATTTTGAGGATCATCACTAATTTGATCGTAAATCTTTTCAAGTCTCATTAGGTCCCTATGATTCTGCACCAGTATGGGAAAGATGCGTTTCCAAGATAGTTCTTCTCATTTCAGCTAACACAGGTTGCATTCTCCAGTCGAAGGGTTCACTAAGTAATACACCGCGTTTAGCATCGAGATTACGCGTCTGGCCGTTTGCCTGGTTAACTAATTTTGCGATTAACGGTTCCAGCATAGGAAATTCAAACCCAAGTGCTGGTATGATGAAATCGTCAGGTACACCTGCATGAACAATCGGGTTCATTCTTTGTTCTGGGATAAAGGAAATGCATCCAAGGATTGTTTCTTTTAGGTCTCGAACTGAGCCTCTACCACCATGGTTTATTGCCATATCTACAAATTTTGCTATCTGTCTTAAGTTACGAGCACCTACTGTCATACCCTCCTCTGAGAGTATGTGTTCGTTAGCATTTTGATAATTGTCTACCAGGATATAAAATATTTGTTCGTGAGGTGGTAGAGTAGCGTTAATACTTTTAATTGCAGCGTCCAAGTGTTGTTTTATGGTGAGAACATCATAGGGTCTTCTGTTTTCATCCTCCAACCGCATTGAACCGAGGTTAAACAGTAAGAAACGCTTGTTTTCGGCAAGCTTTTCAAGAAGAATGCTTTTCTCCTGGTTGCTCAAGTCTTTGTATCCTACGTCAAATCTGCTAGCCCTGTAAGTCTTTCTGTCGCTGCCTTCATCCCCGTAGCGTTTGAGTAGCCGGTCTCCTAGTTGTTCTTCCGTTCCTACAGTATAAAAGCTTAGTGCAGGAGCGGGACTAGTACGAATATGGGCCTGAGGTGCAATAAGAGCTTCTAAAACTTGGTTGCCAAATGTTGCCATGTCTCCATTTGCCTTAATATCTGCTAGTCTTTTTATTAGCCCATTTATGTAGTACTTAGTCATGAACTTACCAACCCACACCATAAACTTATGGGTGTCTTGCGGCGATAATCCCAGTCTTTCCACAATCTCAATTGGAATAAAGTCAGGATAGGAGTCATCAATATCTGCGTTTCCTGGGATAGTATTCCCAATTTCTACAATGGTAACTCCAAGGTTTCGAAGTACGTTCATTAGTTCGGAGGCGAAATAGTAAACACCTGTATCAACTATTAAAATATTTGGCTTTTCTTCCATTTTGGCGATATCGATGGCCATTGGTCCAGCATAGTTTTTTCGGAGAACCCAAAAAGCTCTACCTTGAAGACCCAATGACTGCAAAAAGCCGATTAGTCCTCTAATTGGAATAGGTTTTGACACACCTGCTAGCCGAAGCATTTCTGCCATAATACCTGCAGTGTCAATATCTGGGCGTATTCCTAGTTCTTGTAGCCCTAGGTAGGGCAAAAAAGCCTTCATGCTGTCACCAGGTAATTGAGAAATCATTCCTGTGAACTCTGCTGATTCTAGAAGTTCAGCTAATATGTAGAATAATGCTACCGCTTGGTTGGTATCGCCACTCGTACCTGCCGTCCAAATATGCATTTTTAGTTCTAGACTTTCGTAATTCATTTTGTAGTTTTTAATATGCAAAACGAACTGATTCTAGCACCCTGAAACTTATTTAAGCCGCCCGTTTTTTAGGTTGCGAGGTATATTATTACTAGAGGTTTGAAAAGGCTCTCACTTGAAGTGTGTTAGTTTGTTTTTTAGCTAACATGTTAGCTAAAATTGAAGCCACTCCCCATACTATCAGAGTGGTTAGCAAAACGCTTTGCAACTGTATTCGCAAAAAGGGTAGGGCTGCGATTAAGCTTTGCTGGTAGCCTGCAACGCTAAGTGGATACATACTAGTGGTAAGCACTACGCCAAAATTTGTCCACAAGTAAAAGAATAGTACCCCTGCTAGACCAGCGGCTGTGACGCCAGCAAGCTGGCGCCACCCATCAAACCGTCGAGCAAGTAGCCCAAATAGAGCAGTAACGGCAAATCCACTCCAAGTGAATACAAAAATTATCGTATTACCGATGATTAAGTCGGAGATCACCATAATTGCTAGCGGTGTTACTAGTGTTAGCCTGCGATTTTTAAGCATTACAGTGGCAACAATTGTTAATGCAGTTACAAACTCAAAATTTGGGGCAATATGAAAAACTGTGCGACTGAGAACACCGATTAGTATAAACACTAAAATTAGAATCGCGTCTTTGCTTAGTGGTAAGAATTTCATTATTCGATGGCCGTGTACTCAAAAGTTAAAGCGGTATCCTGATTTAGGATAATAGAGCTAATGCCTACATTTGCTTCTGCTCCGTTGACATATAGCTTCCAGAAATTTTCATTGTTCCCAGCGGTATTGTTGATTCTAGTTACAAAGTAACCCAATTCTGGACCATAGTCCTCAGCCTCGACGGATAGACCTTCTTCTTGGATGTCCAGTTGCTCTAAAGATGTATACGCATCAGTGCCTTTCTCCACTTCAGTTTCGTAGCATACTTCTGTTAGGTTTGGATCTTCTCTAAAACACCACCCCGCCATGATGTAGTCAATTTCAGTGTTTGCGTTTTGGGCGGGTGTTTGTTCAGCTGTCTGTACACAACCAGTAAATATTAGTGTCGATAGAGCCATTAATACTATGACTTTTCTCATAGGATGAGGTTAAAAAATATTATGCTCGTAATAGGGGGCGAGTTGGCATTCCGACTTTACGGTTGCGGCACAGTGCAGGACTTTCACCTGCTTCCCCAACACTTCATTAAACCCTAGAAATACAAAACCGTCAAGGGTTGTTATGCACTTGCTATATCGTGCTAGAATCCACGCATGGAAACAAAAAAACGTAAAGTTACAGAAAGCCCATTATATGCTGATGTTTTGAGGAGGTATAGTTTAACTCAGGCTATACCTGAGTACGTAAAGTCCTTAGCTGATCAAGGGGCTTCAACTCAAGATGCCTTCGAAATGTTAATAGCTTTGCAAGTGCAATTTGGGCAGAGGCTAACAAATAAGATTGAGTATAAACCAGCTAAGATTGTTGCAACAAATGTAGAGGGTAAGCGTCGAGAAAGACAGGAAGAAACTTTTGAACAAGGAAGGGTAGAGCTGGTAAATTTCTTAGAGGCAGCTATCAAGACATTGGGTTCAAATATCCCAGGTGGAAGACTTGAAAAGCCAATAATTAGGAGAAATGCTCTAGACATTTTACTGAATGGTGAATTAGTTTCAATGAAGGAATTGGTTAAAGCTGTTCATGAGCAAGTCATACGGCCCGACTTGCAAATAGCGATTTTGGAGGTGTTGGCTATTGCGGTTGAAGAATACTATTCGCATTCTGCCGGATCATTTCCTCTTCGAGTTACAGGGACAGCACAGCGCTATATAGTTGAATTCAAAGCACATATACAACAGATTGCAGAAAGTAAGCCTGAAATTGGTAACCTAACACCAGCTATGATGGATATTGAAGAGCAATTACGACCTTTAGCAGAATTAAATAGTTTATTCTCCGATTTGGACAAGTATTTAAAGTTATTCGGTTACTATAATGGGGAAAATCTCTCATCAGTAATATCTTTGCAGGCAGCGTTGGAGAAGATGAGTATTAGTAAAGCGGAATTACAGCTAAGTCTCAGAACCATAGGATTACAGGTTCTAGAGGATGAGAGTTCTCCTATTTATATTATTGATTTATTAGACTCTAGTACTCCACCAGACTCTTTGGTCATGGAAGGGTTGATGTTGGAGCAGGAGTGGGAAATAAGTCAATTCGGAGGAGACCTATACGACTCAATAATAGCTGTATCTCAGGCAAACCCAAATCTTTGTGTGCTTCCAGAGAATCACGAAAGGGTGAAAGTTTATTGCAATATTATGGCCGAAAAGTGGATTTTTGGCGAAGAACTTTCAGAGTATATGTTTTATGATGGGCTACGGGATATGTTTGACGCTACAGATATTCTGCCTCCGCCAGTTAAGAAAGGTGACCGAATCCAAAGGCTTCAAATATTAGGTAAAAGAACTACCCTTGCGGAACGCGTTCGAGATCACTTTCTACAATTAAGAGAAGAGAGTGGCAGAGCTGGCCTAAGCCAGAGGCCACTTAGCTTGCGTCTACCATTACAGGAGTTGCACGACATCTTTGGTCGCACAGCATTAGAGAGAACACAGGGCGAGAACGCATTAATCAGTTGTGTGAGAAAAGTTGCAGAGGAGTACGGCAACCAGCGGGCAATCGAACTACACAAACTAATCAGAAGTTATAGAATAAGAACTATTGAAGGACTTGGCTCCTTTTTTGATAGACTAGAACAGGGCCTGACCCACTTTAAAGCCCTAATACAAAAGCTTCTGCAATATGATGGGGAAATTACAAAGGCTCAGCTGCTAGAACTTGCCCTTGCCTATCTTAGCGATAAATCAAGCTTTACATATCAGGCAAAAAACATTTTAGGTATTTCACTACCCGAGGATTTGCAGGGCACTCTAGAGGTTGCAGATGATATGCAAGAGAAAAAAGACATTCTTGCTCATATTAATCAAATATTGGGGCAGTATTTTATTAGTGCTGAATACTTAGTGCTATTAAAAATGACTGCTACTGAGCTCGAACTCTATCTAAATATGAATGAAGGCGAGGAAAAAGTGGGGACCACGTTTGAGGGGGATGTAGAAGAATGGCGACGGTCTCAACAAGAAGGGTAGACTAATCGCAAGGATAGAAAGGGTCAGGTTAATTATTTCTATGAGCATTAGTGTTGCTACAGCTTCGGCTGCACTTTGTTTGCCTTAGCTAAGCAGCGATGTACCGAACTTTTGGTTCTCATCCCACCATGTAAAATACGCACCGTTTCGACTTACTTCGTTCGGCTCCCGGCACGCTCAATTTTTCAGCAAATCGTAAACTCTTTGGAAAAATGTGGCGGAGAGCATGGAACGTCGCTCGAACTTTTTTGCTTAAGTTTCCGCAAACTAAGATTAATGTTCCGAAATTATCGTTTCATTTGATCCACTAAAGGGAAGGTAGGTTTGCTTTGTAAATTTTAACCTTCTCATCTTTTGACATTGCCGCATATCTAGGTGAAGGAGACGGTAGATAGGTGAATTTTGTGTTTGTAAACTGGTTTACTAAAAAGTCAAAATTCTTATGAAACAATTTCTCTACAAACCTACTAGAGAAAAATACAGACTCCAGCTCATTATCAAAAATACCCCTAAGAGCCTGATTAAATTCGATAATTTCAAGTTTATTATCTAAACTACTATTTTCTTTCCTACTACACTTATAAATAATATCGGCAATACCTATGCCTAGATCATTAAAAAGTGCTACTTTGTCTTTCTTACTTTTAAGTGGTAAACCATATACCTTTTCAATTAGTGGCCAGAACTGATTTCGTCCATTAGAGTAGTACCAATCATAATCAACCCCCTTTTTCGCGTCTTTAGATGTAAAACTACCCAAAAATAGGTATCTTATATTTTCTGGGATAAAACTATCAAATGGATGTGTTTCTATTTTCATGATTGCAAATTAATTTAGCTCGAACTACTGAATTGTACCGTGAATATGGAGCTAGGTTAAGTATAAAAATTTACAGTTCTGTCCTCCCTAAAACTAAGATGCTTGTGTATTAAGCCTAATCGAAGTACGGGAGCATGGAACGTCGCTCGAACTTTTCTCATTCAAAATCATTTGGTTAAAATCCGCATTCCCCAAAGTATCTTTTACTTTATAACTACAAAAGATTATAATACTTAAGAACTAGCTTAATTTCATTATACGAGAATGAAAACAGATTTAGGGAAAATTCAAAAACGTGCAAAACTTGCTGGGGTATTATACCTGATTTACATAATCGTTCACATTATTGCGGATATCATTGGTCGTACGGGAATCATTGTATTTGGTAATGCTACATCGACTGCTCAAAACATAATTGAATCAAGTTGGCAATTTAGTTTTGGCATAGTAATCGATTTAATAGCTGCAGGGCTATTTCTTTTAACTGCATGGGCATTATATAGATTATTAAAGCAGGTAAATAAGGATATTGCATTATTATTCTTAATATTGAATTTAAGCGGCGTAATTATTCAATGTTTTAGCGATATTTTCTTGATTGCTGCACAGTTGATTTTAAGTGACGTTGCTTATCTAGGAGTTTTCGAGACCAGCCAAATAAATGCCTTAGGGATGTTGTTCTTATATATATACAAGAATACATTTATGGTGGCTCAGTTATTCTATGGGGCATGGCTATTTCCACTTGGTTATTTAGTTTTTAAATCAGGATTTCTTCCTAAAACATTAGGATTTCTTTTAATGATACATTGTATATTTTGGTTGATGACCTTTCTTCAATTCTTTTTGTTTCCAAATTTCACTGCAATAACCTTTGTAAGTTATCCTCTTGGATTTATCGCAGAGTTCGGATTCGCATTATGGCTTATTTTTAAAGGTGTTAAGCAATAAATGCAGGGATTGAAAGTGTTGGAAAACAGTGGCTCGAACAACAAAAAAAACTCGCAATCACTTGCTATACAACCCATTTAGTTTTCAGTAAAGGTAACGACTTAGACAAGAAAGCAATACTCCATTCTGTTGGCTCGAACTTTATTTTGAAGGACGAAAAGCTAAGCTGGGACTGGATTCCTCCGTTTGATATCATGGCTAAAAATACCAGTCGTTCTGACTGGCGGAGGGTGTGGGATTCGAACCCACGCGCCACTTGCGTGACTTCGGTTTTCGAGACCGACGTATTAGACCGCTCTACCAACCCTCCATGCTGCGTTGATGCTCATTATAGCGCGAAGGAAAAGAGGCAGAAATGTAAACTATTTGTTATGCTTGTCTGTATTTATCAAATATATCATATGAGGCCGGGCGAAATACATAATGTACTTCACAATATAGGCAATATAATGGAGACTCATGAAGTTGACTCGTTGGCAAGCGGGTTATTTCATATCATCACTTACATATATGAACCTGTCAAGGACAGCAACCGTCCTAGTTATCTGTTATTTAAAAGGACAGTAAATAGCCCTACTATTAATGGGGAAAGTGACTCACCGATAGGTATAGAATCGTTTTTCTTTTTACCTTCAGAACAGAATTTGGGTCTTGCTGTTAAAACTGAAAACTTAACAGATCCAGAAGATTGGCGTACTCTGCGTGACATAGCCCGTGCTATTAAGCAGTTTTTAATGGAGCAGGACTTCAATTTTCCATACTTTGACAGGGGGTACAGTAATTGGAATTATTTTTGGTTTGTAACAGCCGATAAGAGCAAATATTTGGCAGCTTTTCCGCCTAATCAACAAGCTGAAGATGGCGCAGATAAAATTTATGTGCAGCGATTAGTGAGCATGTAGGGTATAAAGTAGATGCACGCTCGGCAGGATTCGAACCTGCAACCTCTTCTTCCGCAAAGAAGTGCTCTATCCAATTGAGCTACGAGCGCTTAAGTTGCAAGGAGATTATAACAGAAATGGCTAATTCCAGCGATAGCCTTTTCCTTTAACCGTTTGCAGGAGGAGCTTCCGGCTGATCAAGGTCTAAAATGTAGCGAGAAATTGGATAGTATTCGCCGTAAATGTATTTAGAGAAGAACATATATTCTACCTCAGCTGGCTCCCCGTATTTGGCATAGTCAATTAGAATATTGAATAGATCAAATTCCATTTCGGTGGGAATTAACATAGTAAGGCGATGGTATGTGCTTTCTTTGGGGAAGTCAACGTGGAGGATTATCTGATCATCTTTTTCTGCAAACCAGAAGTAGGTGATATCTTGCCAAGAGTAGAGTTTCTTATTCGTATAAATCCCTTTGCTGGTAATTTTATGCTCAACTTCTAAAGGTGCCATGTACCCTTGGATAAACCACATGATCATAAAAGCGAGTAGGGCGATAATACCAATGTACCATTCGATTCGGACCAAAATAAACACGAAAAATAAAATGATAGCCGCAGAGGTAAGGAACCACTGTTGTGACTTTGGGTGCCATATTCTTTCTGGCGCAGTCCAGGCCGCTAGTACTTCTAGATTTGGACGTAGTTTTTTGGATGATATTTTCGGTTTTTGTTTTTCTGCTTTTTCTGATTCGGTCATAACGGACGTCCTTGAGAATAGGATATGTTAGCAGCTTTTGATGCTGGTTGTTGTTTTTGGGCTTGTTCCATGGCACGCCGGTTGTTGATAGCCATCCACAATAACATCAAGATGAGGAATATCAGGAAAGGCAGCACATAGATACTTAATCGTAATAGTTGTCGGCGATTACCGTCTTCTACGCCGTAATCGTTGAGTAGGGCGGCGTCCACCTGGGCATTAAAGTTAGACGCCGTTTTAGTAAATCTATTAATAAAGGCAGTGATAGGGTTACTGTCGGGGTCCGTATAGAAGTATTCTTCCAAAAGCTGCGGTTGAGTTAGGAATTTTCTCTCGCCTGATAACTTAGGAGGAGCTTCTATGGCCGTAATTACAAAGTCTTCCTCGGGTATTTCCCCTAAATTACCAAAAAACTTTACAGAGACAGGTGCTGGATCTTGAGGGCTACGAGCGGCGACATATTTATAAAAATGGTTAAGGTCGCCACCTACAATTTCTGTTCCAGTTTCTCCCCAAGTAGTATCTACCAATACCCATTCGTCCAGGTTAGGGATATATACTTCCGCCCATTGGTGGGCGGTATCTACCCCATTTGTGGTACGTGGGTCATACCCGTAGCCGAAAGCCGCGCGAGCAGGCACACCCTGCGCGCGCATCAGCGCAATAAACAAATCAGAATACTCCATACACACAGCAGCACCACCCTGCAGAGTTTTCAAGGCACCTTGCCTTTCATTTATACCGAACCTCTTAACCTCACTATAGTCTATTAAGTCAACCACATAGGAGTAGGTGGTGGTCATAATCTCATAAACATCAGTACGGTCACCTTTTAATTGATTAGCTACAGATTGTATATCTGGTGCTTGAACTTCCCAAAATTCCGCCCCAGCCGTATAAGCTCCTAAGATATCTGGAGGTATATCAGATAATTGACCCGCATTCTCTATTGCCGGGTTTTTATTATCCCGAACTTCTATGTATCCCCGTAAGATAATCGTTCCTTTGTCATTGGAAGGTAGCTTAAAGGTTGCTATCAGGTTGCCTTCTTCGTCTTGGCGGATATGCTCAGGTGTAGGACTTATGTCCGAATAGAAGACCCTTTGTTCAAGTGGCCCAGCATCAATATCACGAGGAATTAACAACTCATACTCATTTTCAAATAATCCAGTGTCTCCAGATGCATTATATGGCTGCATAATCTCAAATTCATAGTATTGTGTTGTGCCAATCTGCACCCAGGCAATAACCCCTGTCAGGTCCTCCCTGGTGAATTTCATGATGCGATTACTTTCGTTTTCGGTTACTTCCACTTCAGGTGTCACAAAGTTAATGTCCCCAAATCGCTTAGGGATAACCACTGTTGTATTAATCCCAAGGCTTAGTTTTTCACTTTCAAATTCAAAATCCTTACTAAATGAAGGAATATACATATCGTAAACCGCGCCTGTTTTAGACGTGAGGGCGTAGGAATTGTAAGTAATAACGATAGTTTTATCTTTACCTGTCACAGATGACGGGTACTTAGCCTTGATTAAAATATCCTGGCCGTCAATTTCGGTAGTGAAGGGTAGGGGTACACCTCCATAAGTAAGTTTAACGCTTGGTAAGGTTATGTTTATTTTTTCCTGTGCCCGAGTGTCATTAATTATAGGATTAAAAACCCTGAAAATGATCTCTTGTCCTGCCAAAATGATAAATCCGTCCTGGACAGTTGTATTGATGGTTTCCTGCACCTGTACGTGGTCGCCTTTTAGTTCTAGTCTGCGGTCAATCTTTTGAGTAATGGTGGCTGCTTCAATTTGAAGAGGTACAGCCAACCCAATTGCCAGAAAGGCAAAGGAAATAATCGCAGAGAGTAATGGTTTAGTAAACAGTTTTTTCATCCCGAATATTTTAGCAGCTTTATACTTTACATTCGCTTAACTTTTCTCTGCTAAGATTGTACATGTCAAAAAAGCTAGATTTATCAGGATTAAATAAAGAACAATTTCAAGCTGTAACTACCACAGAGGGGCCTTTGTTGGTGTTAGCCGGTGCAGGCTCAGGGAAAACTAGAGTATTAACTTTTAGGATTGCTTATATTTTAGCTAAAGGCCTGGCAACACCGGAAGAAATATTAGCGGTTACTTTTACCAATAAAGCTGCCGGGGAGATGAAAGAGCGTATAGCTAAGCTTCTTTCTGATGGAAACAGTAACGTTTACTTGCCTTGGGCAGGGACCTTTCATTCGATTTGCGTAAAGATTTTACGCAAAGATGGCTATCGGTTAGGACTAAACCAAAACTTCTCCATTTACGATAGCAATGATCAAATTGATGTGACTAAAGAAGCAATGGGGAAGTTAAATATTTCTACAAAGGATGTTAACCCGCGAGCTATTCACAGTCATATTTCAACTGCTAAAAATGAACTAATCGATGTAGATGAATACGCGTCAGCAGCACAAGGGTATTTCCCGCAGCAGGTGGCCAGTGTGTACAGGGAATATCAGAATATTCTCCGTGAAAATAATGCAGTAGATTTTGATGATTTGCTCTTCTATGTTGTGAATTTGTTCCGTCAGTACCGGGATGTGCTAGAAGAGTATCAGCATAGGTTTAAGTATATTTTGGTAGATGAGTATCAGGATACAAATCATGCACAATATATGATTGTAGACCTGCTGGCTAAGCGTTACCGCAATTTGTGTGTAGTGGGTGATGATGATCAAAGCATTTATGCCTTTCGTGGAGCCACTATCCGCAATATTTTAAACTTTGAAAGAGATTATAAGGACGCAACTGTAATTAAGTTGGAACAAAATTATCGCTCGACCCGAGTGATTTTAGATGCAGCATATGAAGTAGTAAGTAAAAATAAGAGCCGCACCGATAAGCGTCTGTGGACAGACAAAGATGGCGGTGACATGATTACTGTCTACACGGCTAGAGATGAGAAGGATGAGGCAAAATGGGCAGTTAAACAAATCCAACGATTGATGGCCGACGGCGTAAACGTAGAGGAAATAGCTGTACTTTATCGCACCAACTCTCAATCCCGTGCTCTAGAAGAGGCTTTTATTAAAGCGGCGGTACGGTACAGAATTATAGGTGGTTTTAGGTTTTATGATCGTAAAGAAATCAAAGACACTTTAGGCTATCTAAGGTTATTGTTTAACCTAGATGATGACACCGCGCTTCGTCGCATTATCAATACTCCGAAGCGCGGTATTGGGGCTAAAACTCAGCAAGATATTTTTAACGAGGCAGCTAGTAATAAGGCATCAGCCGCGCGCTACCTAATAGATAACGCGGATAAAATTACACACAAGTCTTTGCGTCAATTTGCCCGGATGTTAAGACTTCTTAACGAGGAAATGGATAACCTTGTTGTGTCCGAATTAATCGATAAGGCTCTGTCCGAATCTGGCTATTTTAAGTCACTTCAGGATGGGACAACGGAAAATGAACAGAGGATAGAAAACCTAAAAGAGCTGCTTTCTGTAGCTTCTAAATACGATGAACTAGAGCCTCAGGCCGGGTTACGTGCCTTTTTGGAAGAAGTTGCGCTACTTGAGGGCGCGCCAGATGAAGAAGTTGATAGTGCCGCAACTATGATGACCGTACATGCCGCTAAAGGACTTGAATATGAACATGTCTTTTTAGTGGGCATGGAGGAAGGACTTTTCCCTCACTCGCGCGTATTTACTGATCCAAAGGAGTTAGAAGAAGAACGACGATTAGCATACGTTGCTATAACGCGGGCTAAGCATAATCTATATGTTATTCATGCAGATTCGAGACTTTATTTTGGTAGTAGACAGCAAAACCTAATTTCACGGTTTGTAGAAGATATTCCTGATAAGCTAAGGGACCATCAACGCGCTGATTCTAGTTTTAGTAGTGGTTTCCAGGATGGCTGGGAAATTGATTTTGGAGAGCACGATTGGGAGATGGAATTCCAAAGAGTAGAAGTTACGGAGGGTCAGAAAGTGAGGCATGAATATTTTGGCACTGGCAAAGTCGTAGCCTATGATGATTCCACCATTCGCATAGACTTTGGGGTAGCATACGGTATTAAGGAATTAGCCCGAGATCTAGCAAAGTTAGAGCTTGTGTAGTGGCTATCCTTGGAGAAGGTCTGGGTGGTTAACCAGTAAACCCTGGTATGTATTTCGTACATATGCATATTCGCTCCGTCCAGCAGCACTTTTAAGCCACGAAGCAATACGTTCTGCAAGTTCTCGTTCATTAATAGTGAGAGGTAGGCTGCCTTGATAAAATGAATATGCTGGGTGAAACTCAAATTCTGGGAATGAGGCTAGCAATAGTCTAAATTTTTCTTGCTGGGACTCAGAAAAAGTTTTAAAAAGCGCTGCTTTTACAGCGTTGGCTGTAATATGAAAGTAATCCACGTCATTCAGTGGGTAATTGGCGAATAGCTCAACCATGTTTAGTACCAGTTGAGCCGCTGAGCTTGGATCAAAATAAGCAACCAGGTCAATTGCTGCGTTAAACGAATCTTCTATATCAACGTGTTGGTTATCCTGACTGTCTTTATTCATGGAAAGATATTGCAGATACTGTTGGAAACTAACTAGTATTACTGTCTGGGCCTCAGCTGCTAACTTTGGGTTAATTAAACTTGAAATATAGGCTTGTGCTCTTTCGTTAAAGTTTGTTTCTTTAAGCATATTGTTTATAAAAATCCTCATCTCTTTAACAAGAATAGGGTAAACGTGATAGTTTGCTTTATCTGTGTAGTATTGAAATGCTTGTAGGCTAAGTGTGACTCTAAATGAGCGGTCAAGGTGGTATTTACCATTCGTTACCGCTAGATCATCAACGCTACTCGGCAACTTTTGGATAAACTTAAGGTAATATTTAAGAGGATGAATTTTACTATTATCTGCGTCCAGCCAATGTTCACCCGCATAGTAGGCTTGCATTTCCTCTTTATCAGAGTCACTTAACTGTAGGCGGGGTGCATCTGTAACAACTTGTTCTTCAAGTCCAAGAGCTTTAGCCAGAGCAGGGGGTAACAGCGAGGGTCTAATTGCACCGTCACGAGAATCAAATGCCCAAACAATACCGTTTACAAGGGCTAGATAAGTTGGTTCCCCTTGATTTGTTCTGATAGCTGGGGAGCCTTTCTTGAGCGCAAACAGCTTAACCCCGCTAAATGAAACTTCATTAATTATTTGGAAACTTGTTTGTTCAGCCAGTATTTTTGTCCAGTGGTTTTCCCCTTCCCGACAGAGCGGGTGGGAGAAATCGATTTGCGACACTATGTTTAATATAACCAATATATTATAACACAAAATGGGAAATTTACATGTGTGCTACACTAAGTTATTAATTCTTAGAGAAATAGTTATGGCTAGCAAACCAATTTCATTAGAAGAAGTTAAGGACTTTTTAGAGGATCACCCAGAATGGTTCCTGATAGAGGATGAAGGGCAGGTTTCCACAGGGCTTGAATTTGAAAGCTTCCATGAGGCTGCAGGATTTCTACATGACCTTTCTCATTTAGCAGAAGAAGTAGGACATCATCCAGATGTATTCATCTATGATGTTAAGTTTATGCAAGTACTAGTACACACGCATGATGCTAATGACGGTGAGGGTGGATTTACCGAAAAAGATTTTGAGTTCATCAAGGCTTTTGATGAGGCCTACGGTATTTATGATGATTCAGACGATGAAGAAGATATGCCAGAGGACGAGGGCGTAGAAGAATAATTCTTTAGCTTTGAATTGTTGAAGGGGCAGCATGAGCTGCCCCCGCTTGCGTGTGGCCGAAAATTTTCAGTCAATTGCTGGCACTTCTGTTTGGTAAGTTTTGGTTAAAGATCCAAACTCCAAAGAATCTAGAATATCATGTGTCGTTTGCTGTGCTTCTTTCGTTGCATCTAAGTTTGCATCCTCTACTGCAGCTAAGTTATCTCCTAAAGTTACAATATAGATGAAGCCGTCCTTGGCAAAGACGTACTCCTTGGTAACGTAGCTCACATTTGGGTTTTCCCACACTTGATAAAAAACGTTAGTTACATTCCATTTAGAAAGCCTTTCTTGTGTTTTTATGACCTCCGACATTTCGTAGGTATAGGTCGGGCTATATTTATTAAGCTCACTAAGTCTGCCATTGTTTATCGTATTTATCACTTGCTTAGAAGTCTGGTTCAGTTTATTAGGTGCACATTGCACAGAAACATAGTCAGCACCAATAGTATCGGTTCCTGGGTAGCGGGCCATCACCTCGTCTGAATGCAGAAGTCGGATGCTTCCTTGTTGAGTCAAAGTGATATCTGTACCCCAGACTGTGTTTGGTTCCACATTTTTATTGAATTTCCAGCTCCTACCAGCGAAGTCTGCAATTTCATAGAATTCGTAATCGTAATCTGC
>CAYUPY010000021.1:0-8591 GCA_964446595.1 uncultured Candidatus Saccharibacteria bacterium
TATATACCGGCATCGGTGTAGCCTCACTAATCACTACATTTGTTGCCTCCGTACTGTTCACTCTGCTAGAAGTTAAGAGTTCTGAGGCTTCCAACCCTACCGTATAAATATCATCAGGGATGGTGCTAGAAGAAGCATTATTCACATTAGTACTGGCGGTAGGATTATCAGCATCGATTACAAAGGAATTTAACACTCCGGGAGTGACGTTTGCTAAATCTAACACTACAGTATTTTCCACACCCTCAAAGTAAAGCTGTAGAGTATCCACCACCAAAGCAGCATTAACACGGAAACTAATCTCGATTGTCTTATCACTACGATCACCTGTCTCAGGAGTAATTAATTCTAGAATTGAGGTATCCACCTCAAAAGCACCTGCGTCAGCCGGATCGTTTCGGTCAATCCCCCGCGCGTCAGTTGCCGGTAGAGTTCCAAGACCAGCAAATGCAGGTGTTTGTCCGATATCTGCCGCCGGACTAACTTCATTTATACTCATCGTCTCTATGCTACCTCCGTTGTCAGTTAAAATTCCTAAGTAGGGATTAGTATTGTTCAGATTACCGTCCGTACCGTCTCCAGCGAGTGAATCATCACCAATCAACGTGCCTGCACGGTTTACAGTAATTGTGCCCGCAGAAGAAGTCTGATGATAATTTGTGCCACTATCATTATAAATAATATTATTAACTAGATTTAGGGTTGTTTGAGGATTAGAAACAAGTGAATTAATGTTATCTAGTTGAAATTCTACTGCACCGCCTCCTGATGAGTTACCCGATATCGTGTTGTGCACAACGTTAAAAACTGAAACCCCGTCGTAATTAACCAGGTTTACACCACCTCCTGATTCTTCGGATATGTTAGCCGTAACGGTATTATTGACTAAATCTACATTAGCTGTCCCAGTACTTGAAATATAAATAGCACCTCCATTTTCAGTTGCTTCATTGTTAGTAAAAGTTGAATTAGAGATCGATATATCATCATCTGAGGCTAATATACTGACTGCCCCACCATATAAATCACTAAAGGAATTCGTAAACTCAGTGTTACTTATCGTAACAGCTGTATTTTGACCAAATACGGCACCACCAAAATAATCTCCGCTATTATCATCAAAACTACTGTCAGTAATTGTAAGTGAACCCCCATCTGCAATTCCGACTCCCGCACCTGCACCTCCTGATGCTGCTCTTCCGCCCTCAATTGACACCTGGTCGAGAACAACATTATTACCTGCGCTTATGTGAATATTCCCTCCCCAGTTACCACCTTGATCCAGTCGCCCATTGCGAATAGTCATTCCCCTTAATGTTACTTCTACACCATTACGAATTATAATTGTACGGGCTGTGCTACCCGACGTATTTGGAGCTGCAGCAGCCTGTACGAAAGTTACTCCAGCACCGGCACCTTCAATCACTAAGCTCTTATTAATATCAAGATTTACTTCTGTAAAGGTTCCAGCAGGTACAATAATTGTATCACCAGGATCTGCGGCGGCTACGGTATCAGATAGATCATCACTGGGTTCCATAGTAATGGTGGCTGCTAGTGCTGGTGATGCTGACGTCATTGCATAAAAAGCCACGGCTAGCATACTGAATAAAATACTTTTCGTGAGTGAATGTCTATTTTTCATTTGAGCTAAGCGATATCTAAAATAATGTAAAAAACCCAATATCTTTTTCAGGTTAGCAAAATTAACTAGCCATTTGCACAATATCAGCAGAAATTAAGCTTCTAGCTTTGAACAAACTACTAATCAAGCTTATAATAGCCACATGTTGAATGTACAAGAACCACAGCAAGCATACAGATTCCATCCCGTAACAGGGAATCCGTTAGCTCCAGACAATGGGAGTCTGCATATGTTAGATACCATTACAGGCCAGCACTTTTTTATTCCTATTGGTGTGGCCGTGAACGCAGTACTGTTTCGCCAAACGACTCGAGGTGTGGAGTTACTACTTGTTAAAAGAGGCAAGGAACCAAACAAAGATACATGGGATTTCCCCGGAGGCTATATTGAGCCCGAAGAACGCGCTGAACAAAGTATTCATAGAGAGATTGAAGAAGAATTAAGCATTCAGGTTAATATTGAAAAATTCGATCTGGTTGGCACGTATCCGGATCGTTATGCTTTTAATGGGGTAAATAACTATGTTTTATCCTTGCTGTATCAAGTTGACGTCTCTGGTCTAGAGCTTGAACATAATATTAAGGTAGGTGATGACGTAGTTGGTGCCAAGTTTTTCCCAATTACTGCGCTACCTTATGATCAAATTGGTTTTGATTCAGTTAAACTAGCTTTACGAGAATTTATCAGTAAAAATAATCTAAATGAAGATAATTAAGGCTATATTTCCGTTTGTAGACTTCTTATATGTGTTGCAATTGGAAGAATATTACAGCCACCTGTATCTCAGATCATTGCCTAGATTTTACTTTCGGCGCGGCCTTCAGCGCCGTGAGCGCTTGGTCTGGACGTCACGTATTCAGACTACGTTTCTAATCAGCACATTATTCTGTAGTTATCCCACCATTCTTACCTTTGCGCTTGTCTTATTGAATGGAAATAGTAATTGGTGGCTAGTAGTACTGGTTTGTTTACTAAGTATCTTTCTAATACCTATCTGGATCTTGCTTACTAATATAATTCTTTCTCCGGTTTATGATCAAGTAAAAAGAAGGATACAGTTGCGGGCGGCAACTCGCTTTGCCGCCCGCAACAAGGACACAAAAGTCGTGATGATCTCTGGAAGTTTTGGCAAAACCACCACTAAGAACTTCTTACAGCAAATTATTCAGCATAGATTCCGCACGCAAATGCTGCCAGGTAATATAAATACGCCTACTGGCATTGCAGTCTGGGTCAATACTAAGTTGCACAAAAATACTGAAATTCTAATTGTGGAAGCAGATAGTGACTTTAGGGGTAAAGTGAAACAATGTTGTAATATTACTCCGCCCGATATTGCAATTCTCACAAATATAGGTGATCAACACTTATTAAACTTTGGGGGCAAGTTTAAGAATCTAGCTCAAGGGCTGACGGAATTATTTGTGTATGCTAAGCCTAATGCAACTCTAATCACTACAGAGGAGACAAAATCCAAACTAAGTAACTTTGATCCCCACAAACCAGAAAATAAAAAAAGGTTAACTGCAGTTAAAGCAACTGAGTTTGACAGTGAAAAATGGCCATCAAATATTGATTCTCCTCAAGCTAAACAGGCTTTACAGCTAGCTATATTAGCAGCACAACAATTGGGTCTAAGTGATAAGGATATTAAGGCAGCTACATCACAACTAGAACTGCCAGACAGAAGACACAAATACTCTGAGCTGCATGGTTTTAAAATAATTGATGATTCTTACAATATCAGCCTCACCACGGCTAAGGCTGGCGTCCTTTCGGCGAAAGATGTGGCTAAAAAAGAAAAACAGGATCTGATCCTGATCACAGGTGGATTACCTGACCTAGCAGGAGAAAACGCTCACTACAATAAAGAATATGGTGAGTGGCTTAATAAGATAGGTAAACCGGCTAAAATCATATTACTAAAGACAATCTTGCACAAAGAAATATTATCCGGACTTTCTGAATATGACAATGTTCTTTTTGCTGATTCGATGCAAGCAGCTTGGAAGCTCATTTCAACTGAGTTTAAACCCCAAAACTACCTAGTTTTAATGCAGCCGGAGCTAAATGATTTGTACTATTGAGATTATGCTGGTTATAATCCAATATGACAGATCTAACAGAGCAGCTCCATAATCTCATAGCCGAAAATAAACGAAAGATTGAGCAACTAGAATTGCAAAACTTGTACGCGCATAAGCTGCTAGGGCTAACTAGAGATAATACTTCTTTAAACGCTGATGATTTTCTGTCAGCATTTATTAACCATACTGAAAATCCAAGCCTAAATGCTTCATTTCAAACTAAGCCTGGCTTAACAGAAGAAGCTGCCTCAGGAGAATCTGTTGCAGAGATAATATTACAAATCTTACAAGCAGAGCCGGGCAAACCGCTAAAATCTATCCAAATATTTCAAAGACTCCAAGAACTTAGGGCTGATACACCGCGCTCTACCTTTGATGCTGTCATAAATCGTCTAGAGGAAGAACATGATGACGTAGTACGCTTAAAACGTGGCGTATATCAGTTTATTCGTGGTTAGCAATAAACTTCTCTACAATATCACTCTCGTAAACAAACTGATATCCCGCTAATTCTGAGTGATCTTTAATAGCTTGCTCTAGCAACGCGGTTATTTGTTCAGTAAAAGTATACCCGGAAGCCTCCCACAGGTAGTAAGCCATAGAACCTGGAATGGAGTTCACCTCTGTAATATAAATATTCTTTTGATCTTGAGTCACCATGAAATCTATACGCACCATGCCTTTTGCGCGGCAAGCCTGGAAGGCTTGCCGCGCAAGCTCCTGTATTCTATTTTTCAGCTTTCTATCAATATACGCTGGAAGCTCACGCTGCAAGGAAGCCATTCCTGCGCCCTCATTTAAGCCACCTCCGCTTTTTTTACCACCACCACGTTCATATTTATCTGCAAAACTAAGAATCTCATCTTGCGATAGAGGTCTTTCTATCTCACCCGTCTCAATTTGGCCATTAATCATCCTCACCGCACAGTTATATTCGGTAAAACTTTGTACTAATTTCTCCACCAATACCTCATTATCTATAAGTGCGGCTGCTTGCAAATATTTGCGTAGGCTTTCTGGAGATTTTGTAATATTTATTCCAATACTTGAACCAGAGTGAGCAGGTTTAATAATTAATCCATTTTTTTCGCTTACTTTACCTAGTTTAGCCTGTACCTTCTCAAGTGCTACATCCACGTCTTTTCGAATATCGGTCCCACTAAGTGATACACCTTCAACAACCGGGAGATTATTCTGGCTAAGCACCTCTTTAGTTAGAGATTTATTCATTGTGATAGCCATAGATTCCACCCCTGGAGATGTATACGGAATAGCCATTGTATCTAGAAAACCTTGCACCATACCATTTTCTCCAGTTCCCCCATGAAAAGCCAAATATGCTGCCTCCAGATAGTGTTTTCTGCCTAATAAGCCTGTTTGCGGCTGAATATACGCTCCCATCTCATCCTTACCCCAATTGATATTAACCCCACCATTGCGACTAAAACCCTGACGATTTTTTAAGCCTGGAAAGTATCTAAATTCTCCCTCTATAGATACGTACACTACATAAGGCTTAAAGAGTTGGTGGTCTATCTTTTCTAATACTTGTAAACCAGTGATTATGGAAACATCGTGCTCTGCGGAAACGCCTCCAAACATGATAAGGATATTTTGGGTGTTCATAAATGATATAACTAATTTTGCTGCATACTATCACAAAGTATGGTTTAATATTACAGGTATATTTTTCTATATGAATTCAAATCTTAGCCGAAAAAGTAAGTTAGGTATAGCACTTGCCATTTTTTCTTTGCTGGCGGGGATTGCCTTACTCTCTATGCTACAGCTTAGCTCAGCTGCGCCAAATAATGAAGTACTTGAAGTTGCAGCTGCAGCCGGAAGTGAAAATAACGAAACAGAAGATGATGTTGAAGTCGATAATACATTTTATTCCTTAAGCGTAGATAACACGCTCACTAGCTTTCAAGATAATGGTGATGGTACATTTACACTTAACTATCGCTTTCAAATCTGCAATACCTATAGTTTCCCTCTTAGACTGGATACAGTTACTCATAGGTTGTCCCAAAATGGTTCCTTAGTTAACCCTACCGTCCTGAGTTTTACTAGTCCTACTTTACCATTGCGTGGGGGCTATAATGGTAACGGAGAAATGCTGGCAGCCAGCACCACCTTACCCGCAGGTACATGTGCAGTCATAAATTTGTCAGTAAGGGTCGACTACTCCCCAACTGAACCTACAATTAATAGCTTTGTGAGCGCTCAAGGCCGAAGAGAATCCGCTTCATCAACTAGATCCGCCACAAGTTCGCGTACTAGCTCTAGAACGTCCACAAGCAGAACAAGTGGAAGCCGTACGAGCTCCGCTTTCAGTAGTATTGTCCGTAACCCTAGCGCCACTTCCACAAGTGAAGAAGCTGGCGGGGGAGATGACTCGGACTTTTACATTGATGAGGCCCCACCTACTCCCCCGCCACCGCCGCCAGCTTATTGTGGAAAAACCTGTTAATTTTGTGTTCCACAACTTGTGTTTCACATTGATGCTGGTATGATCCAGTGTGCAAGAAATATGTAAGATGACAGTCCGGATACAAACAGTTTTTGTAAATTAATAAAAGGAGGCTAACGCCTCCTTTTTTTATTTCTATTTTTAAGAAAGTTCTGATGGCAGAACGTATAAATCAAAAACCACTTTTCCTTGTTGATGGTACAAGTAGATCTCGTAAGAGAGAGAAAAAGTCCCGTCGTAGAGCCCTATCAATTGAAGAGCAGGTGAAGCGAATTAACCAAATGCAAGATAGTCCTGAAAGAGCCCAGATCCGTCGACACTGGCAGGAGATTGTTACTAGGCATTCGTCCTATTTTGGGAAAGGATTAGAAGTTATTCTTACTGATGGTGTTAGAAAAGGTGAGAATGTAATTACCAGACATGTGGACTTGAAGAACCATGAACCAGAACGTGATGTACTAACGGAATTGGTGAAACAAATTTACGAGTTTTTAGACCATTTGCAACATCACCCAAATGGTTTTTATGTAGAAAGTCCAGGTAATGCACAAGGGGATTTCGTACATCATTGGCTTGTTAAATACGCAATAGAGCTAGATGCCTCAGAAAATACCACAAAAGGTAACGCCCGTAGTAACGTGGGTAAGCTAATTAGAGCTCTGTATAGGGCGGAATTCCTAAATGACACAAGTGGCCTTGATAGTATTCGCGCCCAAAGAGGTAATGGCCACCCACATGAATTACTGAATAAAATTTTGGATTTAAAAGTAGGTTCCCGTCAGTCACGGGTTGATTTTTATACCTTCATTGAGTCCCTGAGACTAACGAGGGTGGATGAGCCTGCCTACCACCCTTACGTAGGGCGGAAAATTACGCCTAGCTCATACACCATTTACCGCCGACACATCAGCCCAGACGGAGATGAGCTAATAATTCGGGAAAGCGATCCAGAAAATGCCACTTTAATCACAGCTGAACAACTAATTGGTACTGCAATACATCGTACCGTGCAGCAGATTCATGGGTCGTATTTCGATAGTGCTATCAATAACAACTTTGTTCTCCACGACAGAGGTGAAGAAATACCTTTATCTACTTTAACACTTGATATTTTTGGTTACGAAAGACTAACTGATAAAGCTTTTGAGATCCTCCAACCTCCAACCGACACTCTTCTTACAGAATGGTTCACACGCCCTCAGGATGTAGTAAATATCGATGAACTCTTACCCATCATAAAAGAAAAGTTATCCCAAGATGACGAGATTGTAGATGTAAACGAGGCCACAAAACTAGCTATTAGCGCTTTCGCGCACTTTGCCCATATTTTGGAAGATATGTGGCGAGATATCAATATTAGAGCCAGTCTAAAGGTTAAAGATGAAAAGCAAGCAGAGAAAGCTAGACAGGAATTCGAAGCTATGGAAGCTCTGCTTGTTTTGCTTAAAGAAAAACGTTACTACCTTTTTATTCAGCCAGTTATTAATGCAGTTAAGCTAATTATTAAAGGAGAAAGCATTAACTTAGAAAACGTGGGATGGAGGATATTTCAAGAACAGGGAACAATAGTAGCAATGCCTAAAATTATGAGTGAGATGCCTATGCAAAGTAGAGTTCTGTTCCCTCTTCAGAAAGAAAGTCAGTTACATAGGCGTGGATTTAAGTATACCCAGTTTTATTTAGAGACAGTGCCTGACTTAGTAATCTACAATCAAGATGGCAGTTACGAAATTCATGATTATAAATTCCGAATCAGCGCCTCTGACATTGTAGAAATAGTAGCCTTTCTGTACGCCATAAATGTAGCTATCCATGGAGAACACTATCATTTACCTCATCGAAGTGGCAAACGGAAGGTTATTAGCGGAAGACAAGTAGTGATCGGCTCTAAAGATGGCCCCTGGTTTCAAGACTCGGAATTTCTGGCCATTGTTGAAAGACTTAAAAAAATTACGGTTACTTTCCAAGCAATCGGAGAGGACAATACCCCGTTAAATGTTAAATTTGATGAAGATAGTATTTTCCGCCATTTGGAAAGACTGCAATTTGATGCTGAAGTAAACATCCATTATGAAGAGTTCCTAAAAGGTACTTATAGTCAGCTAGTGAGCAAGGAAGGCTAGTGCATATGATATATTATTTACAGTTTAATTCTCGACTAAAAAATTATGTCTAAAAAAGTTGCAATTATTGGATATGGTTATGTAGGAAAAGCTTACCATTTAATGTTCCCAGAGGCCGCTTTATATGACCCGTACTATGATAAATCAGGATTCGTCACTGCTACTAAAGAAGAAGTAAATGAATGTGACTTAGCTATTATTTGTGTACCTACCCCCACCAGTGACGACGGCATGAGCTGTGACACGAGCATTGTAGAAGAAAC
>CAYUPY010000021.1:8601-15827 GCA_964446595.1 uncultured Candidatus Saccharibacteria bacterium
AAACTTTTGAGTGGCTAAGAGTAAAGACTGTATTAATTAAGTCTACTGTTAAGCCTGGCACAACTGATAAACTCGACAAAGCCTATGCACATGGTGATGTATGTTTTTCTCCAGAATATATTAGTGAAGGAGGTTCCGGAAAACCTTACCAAGTACCTTTCTGGAAGTATCCGCACCCTACTGATCCTAGGGCGCACGATTTTATGATTATAGGCGGGAGGCGTGAAGCTACTAAAAAAATTGTAGATATTTTTATCCGAGTTAATGGTCCTACAGTAAGATTCATGCGCACTGATGCCAAAACTGCTGAGGTAATTAAGTATACTGAAAACATGTGGATTGCTACTAAAGTGACATTCGTAAACGAAATGTACGACGTCTGTGAAGCCTTAGGTGTAGATTGGCAGGATGTACGTGAAGGGTGGCTCATGGATACTAGGGTCGAAAGAACTTTCACTGCTGTATTTCATGACAAACGTGGCTTTGAAGGCAAATGCCTGCCAAAAGATACGAAGGCTCTGGCGCACTCTTCAAAAGAAGCTGGCTATGAAGCTAAATTCTTACAAGATGTGATAGATAACAATAATCGCATCCGAAAAAAGCATAAATTTGATACTGTGTAACTGAATTTACTTGCATTCCGGGTTGGCTACGGCTAAATTATCTCATGCGTAGGTATATTAACTATTTATTCACCGCAATACTTTTTGTTGTAATTATGGGAGTAATTGCTGGTACTGTGGCTGTGGGCTTGCGCCTACGGGAAGATACAGCCTCTCAGGATGCAGATGCAATTATTGGTGGAAGATTAGAAGAAGGTTATCCAGCAGCCGCATTCCTGTTAAATAGATCTTTTACTGGCGGAATAAATGAGTGTGGCGCGGCCATTTTGGGAAATGGCCGCGCCGTCACAGCAGCCCATTGTGTTGATAAACAAGGAGATGTATTTATTGGTATCGACCGTCCAGACGCGGCTAAAAACCTTGTGAGCACTAGTGTAAACATCCACCCTGCCTGGGCTTCTACAAAATCGTCAAACAGTGACTTGGCTGTAGTAACAATTGCCGATACCCGAGATGTGCCACCAGCTCGGGTTACGAGACCGGTGATTGGGTGTGATTATCTAATAGTGGGTTATGGACAGGACCAGGTGGGAATTAATGGGCTGCGTAAGAGTGCTGATGTTTGTATTGAGCAAGTTGATGGTAGAACTGTCATCTTAAAGGGTCAAGATGGAACTGCATGCTTCGGCGATAGTGGTAGCCCGGTATTTAGGCGTGGCACAAATGAAGTGGTAGCTGTAGTCTCTCAAATATTAACAACTGCAGATAATCCTTGCGCCCCAACCGACACAATCCGTGCTACTAGAATTGATGCCAATATTAATTCAATTTATGCATCAAATATTGAGTTTGCAGCTAATAATGTAGATCAACCACTGAGTTTAGATTTACGTATGGTCAATCAGAATTATCTAGGTAACAACCAGTTTGAAGTAGAAATTGCCGGAGAAATTTTAAATAACACAAAAGATACTTTGTCGGAGGTGGTAATCGACTGGTGCACCAGCATCGGGGTATTAGCAGAAAGGGTAAAAGACATATCTTTTTCTAGTCTAGACCTCACTCCCCGCTCAGGTTACGGACAAGATGATGACTGCAGACTGTTAAATGGCAATGATAGTATTGAACCTTTTTCCAGATCGGCATTTGGCATTAAAGCTGTCGTAGAGTGGAGTGACCCAAGCCAAATGCCAGTTGACATGTTGGTAAGCGCAACAGTTGGAGATAACTATCGAGTTTTCTCACTTTCAAATGATCGAGATGTATCGTCTTTAGTGCCCAATAGCTCTACTCTGCTGGTGACATTGCGTAAGCCTTTAGTGAACCCAGACAATGAAGAATACGTTCGAATTGCCGCAATCTCTGGCGGAATTCTGCTAGTTTTGTTAGCATTACTTAAACTTTTAGCTTTCAGTTTAAAAAATGATCAAGCGTAATAATCCCGCATCTATTATGGTAGTTTATGGTTCAGCTGTAGCTGTTTTCTTTGTACTTACAGCAGTATTAGTTACAGGCTTTCAATCCGTTCTTAGCAATAGCCTAGAAAGATCACGTTCTGTGGACGATATCTTTAGCTCAAGCAGGACATCCCTGCCTGTGAGTAGTCAGTTTGAACCCTTAGCGGTCAAAAACCAACTGATTTCATATGCAGAAACTGACATAGCGAACACTTACTTAGTAAATTTTGGGTATGAAATTAACAACACATATGATTTTGATATTGATCTAAATAACGCTGCTGTTTCATTGTTACAAGGTGAAAATATCGCCCAGGTGGTACAAGTTGTAAGTCTAGAAAGTGATCAGATTATCTTAAATAATAATTTTGATGCTCTAGGAGTGCGGGAGCTACTAAGTGGTACTCAGACTATAAAAGCAGGACAAAAAGCGATGATCGATATGCAACTCGAACTGGTGTTCGGAGATGATGCACCTCCTATCAGAAATGTTTTTGACGTGATTGGCACTAAGTCTGGCAGCGGTGCTCAGATTCCTGTAAGTATGCCTGTCAGTTTCACCGCTGCCGCGCAAACCAGCACCTCTAGTAAGCTTGTCACCGATGTGGAACCAGCAAGCTATGGGAGCTCGTCTAGCAAAGCTACCCTTAAGAACATATTTAATGGCTCAGCTGTTTCCGTATTCTTTCCAGGTATTAGCTTAAACTAAATATAAAATGCGTCTAGCTCGCTTCCTCTTGAGTCTAGCTTTAACTGCTCTCCAACTCGGGTTGGCAAGTTTAATTATTGAGCCTGAGCAAGCAGATCTGTTTACATTCCCATTGGTAGTTGAAGAACAGGAGGTGGCTGGAATCCAAGATAGAGTGAATGCCACTACAAATGACACCGTTAAAATAGCTATTGGCGGAGATGTAATGTTCGAAGGAGGCCTGCCGCAAGCCATGGAAAATGGAGATAATCCTTTAAAGTTTTTGTCAAAATTTTGGGATGAATATGACATTAAAGTTGTCAACTTAGAGACGGCTGCGGCGCGCCCCGGCCGGGGCGCGCCGCAGCCTGGCAAACCCTACACGTTCAACGCACCCTTAATTTCCCTACAACGCCTACATGAATCCGGGGTAAACATGGTAAGTATGGCTAACAACCACAGTATGGACTATCAAGCAGAAGGTCTTTTAGACTCTTTACGTAACATTGAAAGCGCAGGACTAGTGCATTTTGGGGCAGGGGCCACCATAGAATCAGCATTCAGTCCAAAACTAGTAACAGTACGTGGTGAGAAAATTGCCTTTATCGGCCTCAATGACGTAGAGACTTTCTACGGGTCAGTAACACCTTATCGAGCTGGTAGCGCTTATTTTAACCAGCAATATGCTCAACAAGCCATAGCCGCCGCCAGATCAAAAGCTGACATAGTAATCGTTTATACCCACTGGGGAATAGAACATCAGACACAACCAACTTTGAGGCAGCGTGAATGGGGTCGTAAGTTAATTGACATGGGTGCCGATGTAGTCGTAGGTGCACATCCTCATATATTGCAAGAAAAAGAGGTTTATAAAGGCAAACTAATTCACTACTCCCTTGGGAATTTAGTATTTGTAGGGATGTGGGATAGACCAGCTGCAATGAAAGCTGAAATACTTACTTTGGAAATACAGGGTGGTAAAATTGTAAATTTTTTTACCACCCCGACATACATCAACCAGTATGGATTCGCTAAAATAAATTGACCTGCTCTCAAAATCTCTCTAATCTATAGCAATGCCTAAGAAATATCTACTACTCTACTTTCACGTACACCAACCCTATCGTTTGAATAACTATTATTCACCATATGAGGTTGATGAGGATTTTAACTATTTTGGAGGACCTCCACATAAAGATAACGAGACAGTACTACGCCGGATTGCAACACGTTGCTATAAGCCAACGGGTGAGATGTTTCTAGAGCTAATAAAGGAGCACGGTTTAAAGATATCATATAGTTTTACGGGGACGGCATTGGATCAATGGCGGGATCTAGAGCCTGACCTGCTTGATTTATATCGAGCTCTTCATGACACTGGGAATATGGAATTAGTGGGAGAAACCTACTATCACTCATTGGCGGCGTTTTATGATCGGGAGGAGTTTAAGCGCCAGGTGTTGAAGCACAACCAGAATTTTGTGGATATTTTTGGAGAAAAGCCTAGAGTTTTCCGTAATACGGAGCTTACTTACCGTAACGACGTTGGTGATATGGTGCGTGAACTTGGTTTTAAGGGTATGTTCACTGAGGGCTGGGATCCTATTTTGGATTGGCGCAGTCCTAACTTTATGTATCGCAGTCACACCACAGGTGAAAATCACCCAGAATTAAAGCTATTTTTAAAAAACTACCGACGTTCCGACGATGTTGCGTTCCGCTTTCAGCTGCAAGGCTGGGAAAGCTACCCAGTAACTGCGGATAAGTTTGCAGAGTGGGTGGCAAATGAGCCTGGCTACCTTACTACTCTGGCGATGGATTATGAGACCGTGGGAGAACATCATCGTACCGAATCTGGTATTTTTGAGTTTTACCGTTATCTTCCCACCGCACTTGCAAAACACGACATAGAATTTATCCTCCCTTCTGAGGCTGTGGACATGTTCCCAAGTGAGGAAGCGTTAGATTATCCGAAAATAGTCTCCTGGGCTGATGCCGAGCGGGATCTTTCTGCTTGGACTGGAAATGAAATGCAGAAAAAATCATTGGAGGCTGTTTATCACTTTGGCGAGGAGCTACGCGAAAAGCTGGCTCAAATTGACGCCGACGAGCAGTTACGTGAGAGACTGTTAGATATTTGGGGTAAGTTACAAACTTCAGATCATTACTACTACATGAGTACAAAATACTGGAGCGATGGTGATGTTCATAAGTCATTCAGCCCTTATGAGACACCATACGATGCCTACCGCAACTTCATTAACGTACTTTCTGACTTCCGCCATCAAATCCAGAAATTGGGTAAATAGGCAAGTTAACTTTACTAATGGAATTGGGTCACTATTCGCTCCTATTGTCGCGATAGTACTAGTGTTGCTACAGCTTCGGCTGCTCTTCTTTTGCCTCAACTAAGAAGCCCGTAGCAAACCTTACGGTTCTCATCTTAAAAAAATGTATAAAAAAATATATGGACCTTGAGTCGATATATTTTTACACCCTGCAGGATTCGAACCTGCAACCTACTCCTTAGAAGGGAGTTGCTCTATCCGATTGAGCTAAGGGTGCTTTTTTTACGTAAGATTATAGCAAATTGAGCTTATTTTTTCTTTTTTGACGGATTTTTCCTATAATGTAGACATGATTGAATTGACTGCCACTGAAACTATGCCTACTGAAAAGGGTTGGGAGAAGAAAATGGGTCTGATTATTGTGTTGAGCTTTATGCTGGTGGTGCTGGTATTAGCGTTGTTTCTCCTGCCTGGGGTTTTGCAGCCGCGGGCCGAGATTCTTGGTAGTGGAGGCCCGCGGCCATGCACACTAGAAGATGTAGACAATGTGTTCGTAAAAACAGGCAGGAAATGGTACCTGCTTGGTAATGAGTTGGGAGATCAACAGAGCATCCAAGTTCAGTTTGGGTTTGAGAAGCTGGCAGATTGTAACTCCAGTTCTCTAGAGGCAACTGTGGAAATACCTGAACAGGTGATAGTCAATTATCCTTTGAATGATGCTACTGAATACAATCACAAGATAGAATATGATCAACTTGATCCCGGTAAATATAATTTACGATTCCGGTTGAAAGAAAAAACTTCTGATGGGAGATTTAGGGAACAGGATTTTAAAGGCACTAATACGGAGGTAAATATCAGTCATCCAGTGTATGTAGTGTGGACCATGGACTGGGAGGGGATGGACTTTAATATTAGCAACCTTGCTTTAGTAAATCAGCTTACTGAACGAGCACAAAAAGTGCCTATTTCTCACTTTTTTAACCCTCGCTACTACATTACTGACGAAGTTAGAAACGAAAGAGCTGATCAGTTTCTGAATTGGATTCTAGAGAGAAGAAACAGTCATGATGACTATGTAGGACTGCATCAGCATATGTTTTTTGACATGGTAGAGGCTTATGGGGTTGAACCAAAAAAGCAGCCAACTTGGGCTAACCGTGGCACAGGTTCGGATGTACCCTTAACAGAGTACACCTACGAGGAACAGAAAAAAATCATTGAAGGGGGGTTAAATACTCTGCGCGAAAAGGGCTTTACTAACATTCGGGCTTTTCGCGCAGGCGGATGGTTCGCCAACGAAGATACTTTGCGAGCACTTGAAGAGTTAGGATTAGATATTGATTCTTCTGGTAGAACATATTATGTACTGGGAAACGATCTTCCAGGACCTTGGCGCTTAGAGGAGAATCAACAGCCGTACTATCCCTGTCGACAGGATCAGAATTTTAACTGCGAAGGTGATTCTGCCTTTAACGTACTGGAGATGCCTAATAATGGTGGTGAATCCTGGCGATTTACTGCGAGTGAACTAGTGGAGCGGTTTACTACTAACTACCGTTCAGGCCCGGCAGAAAAAACTATCTTTGTTAATTATTTGAGTCACCCTGAAGGATTTCAGGTAGATTTTCCTAAAATGTCAGAATTGTTTGGGCATATCGACCGATTCTTGTATACTACAGATAGTGGCCCTGTAATATATACTAACCTACATAACGCAAAAAAAGCCTGAGAGGCAAATAATAAATGAATTGAGAAGAAACTTTAGGTCCAGTTTTTCAAAACTTGTGGTTTGAAGATGTGATGATATTTGCCGGGGTTCTATTTTTGTGGTGGGTAGTTTATTTGTCTTGGTACCTGTATAACTTATTCACAAAAGAGAAAGTTGTAGAGCAATTAATTGCTAACGCCTCTACAAAAGAGATGCCTAAAGCATTTGTGCTCCTCAAAAAATGGGCTCACAAATTTGTACTGGTTATTCAACCTTCTCATGCCAAACTGGCTGTGTTAACCATAATTTCGTTTCTAATTATTGGGAATATTGGCTATTTCTATTTTTTCACTCGTCCTTATGTAGTATATCAGTACCCTCCTGCTGATCAACCGTATAACAATATGGGCGAACCTATCACTGTCGTATTTAATAAACCCGTTAAACCTAGCGAATTAAGTTTTAACATCTCGGCAAATACTGAAGGTAGGACAGAGTGGATTCCTAGTTTTAGTAACC
>CAYUPY010000021.1:15837-18310 GCA_964446595.1 uncultured Candidatus Saccharibacteria bacterium
ACCTGCCTGGATTCTTAGATACTTACCGGGAGCTGCGATATTATCCCCAGCAGACATTGCTCCCGGATGAAAATTTTGTAGTTTACTTGGTGGGAATTGAAAGCATCACAGGCGCAGGTGGCATACATGAACATAATATTGATTTTACTGGCCCAGAAACTCCGGAAATTGTAGCCACATCTATTGAAAACAATGCTCAGGATGTATCTGTGAGTGACTCACTGCAATTGAGCTTTGATGTACCGCAACATGAGGCAGTTAGCTGGAACTTTGAGATAGACCCTCCCGTAGAGTATGAAATAATTGAAGTTAGTGACCAACAATGGGAGATTAAATTTGCTCAAGAATTACAACAAGATACGACCTATAAACTACTTGCCGAACGAACTGTTGTGCAAAAGGACTTAGAAACTGGCTCTATTTTAAGCCAATTTGATCCTGCTGTTGCTCTAAATTTAGAATTTAAAACCACTACTCCACCTTTATTGGAAAGTGTTTCTCCTTCTGGAGATGGTGCATTACTTACCGAAGCTTTAAAGGTGCAATTTAAGGATTCTTTAATTCAAGATTCGGTGGAAAATTCGTTTAGTCTTAAACCAGAAATAGCAGGTACCTTTGAATGGGTTGATGAAAAAACTTTCACTTTTACACCTACGGATAAATGGAAGGCTGAGACCAAATATACTATGGAATTGGCAGCTGGAATTCAGGCTAACGACGGCGGGTTTACAGAAGATGTAATTACGAATAGCTTTACAACAATCGGTAAGGTTAGGGTTACTGAGTTTGACCCTAAAAATGGGACAGGAAACGTGAACGTAAAGGAACGCGTCGCTGTAAGGTTTGACCAACCTGTAGACCGCAAATCAGCTGAGGGTAAGTTTAGCATTAGCCCGAACTTGGCCGGTAAAATTGAGTGGAATGACAATAGTACAAGGTTAGTCTTTGTACCTAGTAATGGATTAGGTTACAGTACTAAATATACCGTCAAAGTAGCAAGTGGGGTTAAATCCAAGCATGGACAAGATTCCGCCAAAGAGTTCACTGCCTCTTTCACTACTCAGTCAGAAATATTTATGCTGAATGTCCCTTGGTATTCCCAGCAAGAAAGATTCACCTGTAATGTAGCAAGTACCAGGATGGCTTTAGCATACAGAGGAGTTTATAAAAATGAGGCTGATATTAAATCTGGATTAGGGATTGGGCCTTCACTTAATGGAACCAGCGGTGGAGATCCTTATGTTGACTGGATTGATGGATATGGTACTTATTGGACTAATGTATCTGATTATGTAAGTGGATATCGTAAAACAAGTATCAAGCGTAATTGGAATATTACAGAACTATTGACAGAAGTAAGTAAGGGCAATCCTTCAATACTCTGGTGGCAAAATGGCTGGAGTGATTGGTACACCAAGAGCTGGACTACGAGTGGAGGGAAGCAAGTGCAGGGCTTAAATGGTATGCATTCCGAGGTTGTAATTGGTTATAAGGGTTCAATCAGTAATCCCTCTCAGATCATAACCCGCGATCCATGGCGTGGGACTAGGTACTATGACCGTGCTTACTTTGAGCAACTTTGGACGAATAGCTTTAATAGGACTGCTGTAGTGGTGTACTAAAATGGGCAGGACAATGGTGACTCACCATCCTAACCGTTTGTTCGAGATTGATGCATTACGGGCATTTGCGATTGTGTTAATGGTATTTACCCATGTGGCAATTTTCTTTTATGACTATAGCAATGACTTTTTAAGCTCATTAGCTGATTTTGGGGGCTGGGTTTGTTTTACAATTTTTCTATTTGATAGTGCCGCGGCGTTACCGCTGAGTGTGGAACACCATGGCGCGGCGGCGGTCAGAAGAGGCTTATGGCGCCGCGCCATCATCTTCTATCTTTTGTACTTACTAGTCGGGATACTTTATAGCCTTCCTTTATACGACTTACCTTCTCAACTATGGAATATCGCTACCCTACAGACTGTACCGATTTTTGCTGACTTCATATTTGCTTTTGCACTTTTCTTTGTTGTGGCAGCACTTCTGACTTATGTTGTAGACAGCCGCAGACAAATGGTGACTATATGGATGGTAAGCATATTAGGGTTAGTCGGGGGTTATCTCTTGTACTTTGTGCCTACACTTGAATGGTTACTTCCGCTAAAATCTTGGCTGGTAGGTGGCAATGAATTACATCGCTTTCCTCTACTTCAATATTTTTTTGTTTATGCATCCGGTGTTGTATTTACCAAGTTCCACCAACAAATTAGTGACCTCCGTAATAATTTTGCTCTGCTCTGGCTGGTAACTATTGCTAGTTTGGTAGCTATTCACTTTACAGGTTTTGAGCGCTGGCAAGCAAGTCCAGGCTTTATACTTTACGGTATTTGGGTGATTGCTATTTTAGTAACTTTAGGAATGAGACTGTCCGGAATTTTTTGAAATGAGGAGAAAAGGCAGGTACAGTAGTGTA
>CAYUPY010000022.1:0-1570 GCA_964446595.1 uncultured Candidatus Saccharibacteria bacterium
ATTTGCTTATCTTACATTGCCTTTTCCCAGCTATGAAAAATTCCGGACGGGCTCAATGGTGACGCGAACAGTTTTTACTAAATTACATCGTGTGATTGAAACCCCTGTTGTGTTTATTAGCCGCGAAGCAGCCGGGATTCTAATAGTACATTTGTTCATGCTTCGCGCCTTAATGTTCGCTTTTGACCAGCGATTCGGCCCAGCATTAGCACTACTACTATTCGCAGTGGTATTTATGCTGAGCCTTTTTTGGGGACGATGGTTTAAATTTTAATCGCGTCCGCCTCGGGCCATACGTAAAAGAGCTACAAAAATGATTGCTCCTACTACTGACACGATTATGTTTAGCGGGTCGAAACTGGCCACTCCAGTAACATCAAAACTACCGGTTTGTAGTAGGCGCACTAAAGTGTTACCTACAAAAGAGCCGATCATCCCAATGATAATACTGGCTAAACAGCCGAAGCCTTCTCGCCCTCCAACTAAAAGCTCTGCTACGAAGCCTACAATGGCTCCGAAGATGATCCAAGTAATTATTGCCATAAAATATTCTAGCAGAAAATACTTGCGATTTTTAGCAGCTGTTATATAATCGGCTGGTTATTTCCAATGAGTAAACAAGCTAAAAATACTGCCGCTGACGAAAATAACCAGGATTTAAATGAGCGAGAACGCATTCAGCGTTTACAAAAGAAGGCTATTGCCGAGTCGCTAAAAATTCTGGGGATTTTTGGTTTACCTGCTATTGCGGGTGTGCTTGTTGGGCAGCTAATTGACAATTTATTAAATATTGCCCCTTTTGGTTCTCTGGCAATACTAATGTTAATGTTCGTTACCTCTTGGATTGTAGTTTTACGAACAACTTTAGACATTAGAAGAGTGTCTCGCGAAGCTGAAAACGACTCAGAGAATCAAGACGCGGAATAATTTAGTTAGCAAACTTTAAAATTACGGTTATGCCATTTGAGCTTACTATCCAAAATGGAGAATTCAACATTGTTGCAGATGTTCTTTTTTACGTAGGTAATTTTCCAATCACAAACGCTCTCCTTTCCGGATTTTTGCTCACATTTACGATAATTTTAATCGCTATAGCCTTCGCAATGAGCTACAAGCGGTTCGGTGTTCCCTCAAAACTACAATTAGCTTTCGAAGGAGGTTACGGTCTACTTCTAGATTTCGTAGAAAAAATTACTGGCAGTAGTAAAATTGCTAAGAAGATTATTTCCCTTATTGCGACTCTATTTATATACATTGGATTGGCTAACCTGTTACCAATTCTCCCTGTGTATGACTCAATTACTTACACATCGCAGGTATCAGGTAATGAAGTTGCTCTACTACGTGGTCATACTTTGGAATTAAGCACAACCCTTGGTATTGCTTTTGCAATGGTAATTGGCACATATATTGCTGGTTCAGGAGAATTAGGCGTTTGGGGATTTTTCAAAAAAAGATTAGGTATCGGTGAGATTGCTTCAATCATAAAGAACGAGATGATTAAGACTCCTGGTGGCTTCATGTTAGGAATAATAAAGATTGTGGTGACTTTATTTGTATCCTTACTAGA
>CAYUPY010000022.1:1580-12704 GCA_964446595.1 uncultured Candidatus Saccharibacteria bacterium
GTTACTTGGTAATATTTTTGCTGGACAGCTGTTGATTATTCTAGTCTACAGCTTTTTGGCAATTCTAGCTGTGCCTTTAATGATCTATGGTATAGTCACAGGTCTTATTCAGGCATTGGTTTTTGCCGCTCTCACTGCTTCCTACTTTGCAACTTCGATGCAAGAGTAGCAGGATCAAAACTTAATTTATTATTTTTTATAAAAAAAACATGGACGCAGCATCAGCAATCGCAATAGCTCAAGGTTTAGCGATTTTATCTATGATGGCAGCCGCTATCGGTGAAGCTTGGGTTATTACTACTGCTTTTAAAGCAATCGGACGCAACCCAAAACTAGAAGATTCTCTATTCGGTAAAGTAATTTTAACTGTTGCCTTAGTTGAATCCACAGCTATCTACGCTTTCGTGGCTTTCTTCATTCTAGGTGGACAGTTTACAGCAGCTATTGGTGCAGCTTAAATATATTAAGTTCAGCCTGCGCTCGGGCTATGCGCGAGCGCGAAATCTAACTTTTAAATTAAACATATGGGGTCACTATCAAGCACCGTGGGCGAAATTCTAGGAAACCTAGGATTTAACGTCAACACCGCTTTATTGGTTACAATCAATTTTTTAATTGTGTGGTTTATTCTGGACCGATTTGTGTTCAGTAGACTGCGTGACTCTTTAGAAACCCGACAGCAAGTTCTAGAAGAATCTTTGCAAAATGCCGAGCAACTGAAGAATGAAGTAGCACACGCAGAGGAAAAAGCTGAGGCAATTATTGCTGAGGCTACCCGCGAGGCAAACGAGTTTAAAGCTCAACAACGCCATGAATTTGAATTGTGGCAAGCAGAAGCAAAAGCTCAAGCAGAAAAAGAAATTGAAGCTATGAGAGCAGAGGCTCGCGAAAAAATCGAGCTAGAAAGAGACGACATGCTGAGAGCACTAAAGGCAGAAGTAGCCGAATTAGCTCTGCAAGCAACTCGTCAAATTATTACTACCAAATTTGATGCTTCACAGGACAAAATGGTAGTTGAGCAATATCTTAATCAGTTAGATAGCAAGTAAATGGCAACAACCGTAAAAAGATCTAACAAAAAAGAATTACCGCGGCACAAATTAACTACAGCACAAAAATCAGATGCAAGGTTGAAGCGTCGTAATTCAAAAAAACAGTTAGAGATTAAGGTAATTGCTGCACATGAACTTTCTGCTGCACAAAAAGAACACATTCACAAAATATTTGGCGAGCAAAAACATCTAGACATTCAGATAAAGCCTGAAATTCTAGGCGGTATTGTTATTCAAACTGAAGACAAACTATTTGACGGTAGCCTGGTTACTCAGCTACGTCGTTTAAAAAATCATATTATGCAATCTTAACTTTAAGCAATTACCAAATTCATTATGGCGAATCAGAAAAACGACACCAAAAACGCTGAAAAGCAAATTGTCACTCAACTGGAGAAAGGAATTAAAACTTATGACGCCAGTGTAGACCTAGAAGAGGTAGGACATGTGGTGGAAGTTAAAGATGGTATCGCCATTGTTGACGGATTGACTAAATGTCAATCTCAAGAAAGACTTGAGTTTGAAAGTGGTCTGCAAGGTATTGCACTTAACCTAAACGAGCATAGTGTTGGTGTAATCATATTAGGAGACTTCCGAAATATTAGTGAAGGAGAACTAGTTCACCGCACAGGAGAAATTATCTCGGTACCAGTTGGTGAAGGTATGATAGGGCGTGTAATTAATCCTTTAGGTGTAGCTGTAGATGGTGGGAAACCGATCGAGGTAACTGAGAAGATGCCGATTGAGCGTGTTGCCCCAGGCGTGATTACACGTGAACCTGTTAACCGTCCTCTGCAGACTGGAATTAAAGCTATTGATGCACTGATTCCAATTGGTCGCGGGCAACGTGAACTGATTTTAGGTGATAGACAGACGGGTAAAACAGCTATAGCTATTGATACTATCTTGAATCAAAAAGGTGAGGATGTAATCTGTATCTATGTAGCCATTGGTCAGAAAGACTCAAAGGTGGCACGTATAGTTTCTAAACTTAAAGAAGCTGGTGCAATGGAATATACAACTGTAGTGCTGGCTAGTGCATCTGATACAGCACCTTCACTCTACTTAGCGCCTTATGCAGGTGTCACTTTAGCCGAATATTTTGCTGAACGTGGTAAAGATGTATTGGTCGTTTATGATGACTTAAGTAAACATGCTTCTGCTTATCGTGAGATGTCGCTACTGCTTCGTCGTCCTCCAGGACGAGAAGCGTACCCTGGAGATGTGTTCTACCTGCATTCTAGGTTACTGGAACGCGCGGTGAGCTTGAATGATGAGCATGGTGGTGGTTCAATCACCGCGCTACCTATCATTGAAACTCAAGCAGGTGATATTAGTGCTTATGTACCTACAAATGTAATTTCGATTACAGATGGACAGATTTTCTTAGAGACAGATTTGTTCTATAAGGGAGTAAGGCCTGCCGTAAATGTTGGTTCTTCTGTTTCTCGTGTTGGGAGTGCGGCTCAGATTAAACCAATGAAGAAAGTAGCTGGACGCCTAAAACTTGATCACGCTCAATTCCGTGAACTAGAGGCGTTTGTACAATTTGCTAGTGACTTGGATGCGACCACAAAAGAAAAGATTGAAAGGGGTCGCCGCTTGAATGAAATTTTGAAGCAGCCTCAATACAAACCTATGAAGACTGAGGAACAAGTAATTAGTATTTTTGCCGTAAACGCAGGGTTCTTTGATGAAGTGGAAGTAGAAAAAGTACGTGAACAGGAAGAAAAATTAGTCGAATTCTTCCGTAATGTTAAATCCGATGTGCTCAACAAAATCGCAGAAGGAGATTGGAGTGATGAGGTTCAAGCCGAAATCACAAAGGGATTAGAGCAATTTAAAGGAGCTTAATTATTTATGGCACTCAGCACTAACGCAGTAAAAGGGCGAATTAAATCCGTCCAAAATACAAAAAAAATTACGAAAGCTATGGAAATGATAGCGGCAGTAAAGATGCGTAAAGCTGTAGCAGCAGCTGTAAGTAGTCGAGAGTATGCACATGAGGTTGAGAAGCTATTACAAGCCCTCTCGACGCGAAAAATTGACCATCCCTTAGCCGAGCAACGTAAGGTAAGAAACAAGCTTGTAATCATGATCACTTCCGATCGCGGTCTCTGTGGTAGCTATAATGCCCGAGTTCTTAAGGCTGGACAAACCATACTGGATGATTATCGTTCTGAACAAAATGTAGTAGGACTAGAGATATTAGCTTTAGGGCGCAAATCAGCTGAATTTGCCAGGCGTAACGAAGTAACGATGCGAGCTTTATACGAAAAGCTAACTGAAGCCCCAGACATATCAGTAGTACATCCGATTGCTGAGACAATAATGCAAGCTTTCTTAGCGAAAGAGGTAGATGCAGTAGAAATAATTTATACGCGCTATATTTCTGGAATGCAGCAAGAAGTAGAAGTGTTACCTGTCTTACCGGTTGTGAAAACAGAATATTGGATCGATGCACTCGATGAGGATATAGAATACGAGCCTAATAAAAAGGAAATATTGAACTTTGCTCTACCTATGCTGACAGAAGTGCGTTTATTTCAGGCATTACTAGAATCAATTGCCAGTGAGCACAGTAGCCGGATGATTGCGATGAAAAATGCCAGTGAATCAGCAGGTGACCTGATTGATGACTTGAAACTACAATTTAATAAAGCCCGCCAAGCAGCTATTACCACCGAAATTGCGGAAATTAGTGCAGGAGCAGAGGCTTTAGGATAAACCAAGAAACTTAAAATCTAACTTTAATTAATAATATGAGCAAAGGAAAAATCACTCAAATCACCGGCGTGGTTGTAGATGTGGAGTTCTCAGGCGAGAAAATCCCTTCTATCTACAATGCGCTGGAGGTAAAGAATCCCGAAGGTGAAAAGGTTGTGCTAGAAGTGCAACAACATATTGGTGATGGCAACGTTCGTACCATTGCAATGTCTTCTACGGATGGTCTAGCCCGCGGCGACGAAGTAGTCGATACAGGTGAGGCAATCTCAGTACCTGTAGGAAAGCCGGTTTTAGGCCGCATGTTTAACGTGTTAGGAGAACCAATTGATGGTATCCCAGCGCCAGAGGCAGAGCGTGAACCAATTCATCGTAAGGCCCCAGACTTTAAACATCAGTCGCAAAAAACTGAAATTCTAGAAACTGGAATTAAAGTTATTGACCTTATATGTCCTTTCCTTAAAGGTGGTAAGGTTGGTTTATTTGGAGGAGCTGGAGTTGGTAAAACTGTGATTATTCAGGAGCTAATCCGAAATATTGCATCTGAACACGGTGGTTATTCAATGTTTGCGGGAGTTGGTGAGCGTACTCGTGAGGGTAATGACCTATACGGGGAAATGAAAGAATCAGGCGTTTTGGATAAGACTGCTCTAGTGTTTGGTCAGATGAATGAGCCACCTGGTGCTCGTGCTCGTGTAGCCTTAACAGCTTTAACTATGGCTGAGCATTTCCGTGATAAGGAAAATCGTGACTTGTTGGTGTTTATTGATAATATTTTCCGATTCACACAGGCTGGTTCTGAAATGTCCGCCTTGTTAGGACGTATGCCTTCAGCAGTAGGTTATCAACCAACATTGGCAACAGAGATGGGACAGTTACAGGAGAGAATTACCTCAACTGACAAAGGTTCAATTACATCTGTGCAAGCAGTGTACGTTCCAGCAGACGACTTTACAGACCCAGCACCTGCTACAACATTCGCTCACTTAGATGCGACAGTTGTACTGAACCGCTCTTTGTCTGAATTGGGTATTTATCCTGCTGTTGATCCTTTGGACTCAACGTCAACAATTCTACAGCCTGATATTGTGGGTGAAGACCATTACAATGTAGCCAGAGAGGTACAAAGCACCTTACAGCGTTATAAAGATCTGCAAGATATTATTGCAATTCTAGGTATGGAAGAGTTGTCTGAAGAGGACAAGCTAACTGTAGCTCGTGCACGTAAGATTCAGCGATTCTTCTCTCAAGCATTCTTTGTAGCTGAACAGTTTACAGGTAGAGCTGGAGTTTATGTAACGCTAGAGGAGACAATTCAAGGTTTCAAAGAGATTCTAGAAGGAAAGCATGATGATAAACCAGAGTCAGCTTTCTACATGGCAGGAAACATTGACAGCGTTGTAGCTGCTGCCAGTGGTGAAGCTGCTTAATTATTAAGTGATTAATGGATAAACTAACGTGATGCAACTAGTTATAGTAACGCCAGACGGTAAAAAATATGACGGTACTGAAGTAGAAATGGTTATCATTCCTACCGTGCAGGGTGAGATCGGTATTAAAGATGATCATACACCTTTGATTGCTACCATTGAGCCAGGAGCCATAGAAGTCACTTTGGCAGATGGCAAAGTGGAATATCTAGCTGTATCACGTGGAATACTCCAAATTGATCGTGATGAAGTAATGAACGGCCGCGTGCGCATTTTGGCTGATACCGCAGAGCACGCGTCCGAAATTGATCTGAGCCGCGCCGAGGAGGCGCGGCTCAGGGCAGAAGAATTCCTACGCCAAGCACAGGAAGGCCCTGAGGAAACACCATTTGCAGACACCCAATTCCTGCAGGCAAAAATAGCCAAAGAGTTGGCACGTGAGCGAGTAGCTAACCGATATAAAAATATCGGCGGCAGTAGCCCAATTAGTTCATAAATTCCCTGGATACCCAATGGTGGTCATAGTCTAACTCACCTTATTTGCAGTAGTAAGTATGCAGGTTGATGGTTTTGATTTTTATATGTAGATCAGGATTAGCGCCTGGATTATTAACAGAACAAAGTTTTGGCCTGTGTTTAACAAAACGATTCTCCAACCTCTATTGGCAAACAAGGCGTTATTTAGTTGAGGTAAAAGGTATAAGAAAACCCAGAGTAACGCTACCAAACCTACTAAACTTAACACCTCTTCAGTACCATACGTCAATAATGATTTTAATAAAGCAATTGCTACGGCCTGAGTTAGTGATGCCAATGCGGCTACTCCATAAAGTAGACCCATATTACTTTTATCATTCACATACTCCTCGGATACACCTTCCATGCTCATCCATTTTTTACCAAATACCGGGCCATACCACATAGCCCCAACTATCATCCCTACTACTGTGGCTACTATTATTCCCACTAGGCTGAAATCCATTTCGAAAATCGTAATCATTTTTATTTAATTTAAAAATTAAACTTCTTTTAATTATTTACATGTTTGACCATTCAACTTGAATTGAGTTCCGGCAATTGGTCCGTTCTGACCATTATATGTAGCCTGGAAACCAAAAGTGGTTGATGCTCCAGCAGATATAGTACCATTATAATTGGCATTCTTAGCAGAGACATTCTTTCCTGTCTGCCCAAACTGGGTGTTCCAGCTATTGACTACATTCTGATTTCCAGGGAATGTCCACGTAAGATTCCATCCATCTATTGGAACACCAGAAATGTTTTTAACTTTTACATCAGCCACAAATCCGTTTGCCCACTGGCTGACGACCTTGTAGTCAACTTCGCAGTAATTACTGCTTGTAGGTGGCGCTGGTGGCGTTACAGGAGCTGGTTGGACAACGCCGCCACTTTTCACTCCACACTGGCTACCATTCAAGTTGAAATCCATTGAATTTAACTTCTGATTGTTACCGGAGTATTTACCTACGAACCCAAAACTCACACTATTTCCGCTCTTAATTTCGCGGTTATAATTCATATAGTTAACTGTCACTTGCTTACCTGCCTGGGATACGCGCCCATTCCAGATTTGAGAAACTGCCTGGTTGCCAGGGAAATTAAACTTCAAATTCCAATCCTTCACCGTAGCATTCCTATTATTTTTCACTACTACTTCTGCCACAAAACCGTTATTCCACTGGTTAACAATCTTGTATGTAACATCACATACACTACCTGTTGTCATAATTGGTGCACTAGATGTAGAGGAACTGGTTGTGCTACTGCTCTGTGAGGAGCTACTGCTACTGGTTTGAGTCGAGCTACTCTGACTAGAGCTACTGCTTGAGCTTGACGAAGTACCAGATACGGCTGGTGGTGGACAATTGGGGAACTGACAGGCGTTCTTAGGGTCGCGCTTTACAACAGTGCCATCTGCACATACGCGAATATCTGCAGCACATACCACACCATTTTCGGGGTTAGTAGGCGGATCAATCGGTGTACCAGGGATTTCTATAGGTGAAATTGTTGCACTTGGTAGCTGACAACTATCCCAGTAGCCTTGCAGCATATTTTTCTTAGATGTATGAATTGTTCTCCAATCATCTTGTAGGATTCCTCCAGTATCACCGGAATTAGGGTTCCAGGACCAGTAGAATGAGTTACAGATCTGCTTATTGTTAAAGTACGTAACCATTGCATCTTGCCACACTTTGTCTTTCCCTTCATATCTACCACCCCACTCTCCGGGAACGATAGTATACCCTTGATCCACTAGATACCCAAAATGCTGATCCCAGATTGCGGGCATATTGGCTGGGAAGTTAGATACATTAAAGTAAGGTTGATTGTATACATCTGGACCATATACATGTGGAGATAACACTAGTTTACTCTTAGGTACCATCTCTGGATCGATTGGATCACAAGCAAATGGCTCTAAATTACCACCCCACCAGTGGTTGTAGTTTGATTGAGAACAAGTAGGATTCTCTTGCACCCCCTCTACAAATATCAGCACTTTTGGATTCACTTCTATCACGGCTTTACCAGCTTTCTCTGCAGCTGTATTCCAATCTGTAGAACTGTTTCCAGTACCCCAGGTGGCTGCGCCATGAGGTTCGTTCTTTAAATCGATACCCATCAAATACTCTAGGTTACTGTATCTATCAGCCATCATTTGCAGGTCTTGAATCCATTGTTGCTCTGAATAACCATCTACATACCAAAGATCAGAAATATACCCACAATTTGGATCAATGCGATGCATATCAAGGAGTATATAGATCTGATTACGATTCAACTCCTGCAGTACAATATCCAAGATCTCCAAACTATTTTTTATGGTTCCATCTTGATTCTTAAAATCATTATTATCTGTCTCTCCAAAGTTTATAGAACCTATTTTCTTACTCCCGTTTAGAGTGGCCGGACAAACAGGAATGCGTAGGGAATTAATACCCATACCTTTCATTTCATTAATCATCTGCTTATAGCCTCTAGACCATAAACCATGCACCACATGGTCAGGCGTCTCAAAGCCGAACCAATTTGCGCCTTTCAATTTGATCGGCTGTGTGCCTTTGAATATTACGCCTTCCGATGTGGAATAGTAGTTGGAGGGACGTGTTGTTGCAGAAACACTATAGCTGACATCCTGATTTTGGATACCGGGTGTGGTAAATATTGACCCTAACCCTATACCCATTACGAATAAAAAGGCTGCTACAGAAAATTTAAGGAGATTTGAACTAGTCTTTGTCATGTAAAAAGCTAATAAGATACTTTTTCCATCTTAAAATATCTAAAAAATAATGTAAACTGATGCGAAAATTAGTTGTTAGAAATTTTTTATGGCTGACATAGATAACACAGCAGCATCCAGTTTTGATCTTTCTAAAGATCTAGAAAAAATCCTGGAGCAACAAGAGATTATTAAAGAAATGAGGGCTGACCTGCGAGATATAGTTGCATCTCATCCCTTACACCAAGAAGTGGAGGAAGGGAAAAAAGATCTTAAGAAAAAGCGAGATGAGCTAAATGCGGATCCTGAAATAGATCGCATGAAAGAGGAGATTGCCAACGCCAACGACCGCCTCAAACTCCTAAAGGAGATTCTGGTAGCCCGCATGCAAGAGGTGGAGGAAACTAAAGTCTCCAGCCGTGGCAAAGAGGCCGTTGTTGTAAACAATGTAAAAATCCAAAAAGCAGGACGAGGCTAGTTAAGCCACGCGCTTAGCATCCAGATTTGCTTTTCAAAATCCTTGATGTAGCCAATTAACATGTCAATTGTGCCCTCGTCAGCGTAGTTATCAGCTGAATTACTTAGCTGCTCAATTGCGCCGCGCAATTGAGCGACCATTGTGTTTAGGTCACTAACGACTTCGGCGATCATGTCAGTTTCTGATCCTATTTCAGGTTGCTCACTAATCTCGGAGTTTTCAATAAAATCCTTCATTGTATGATACGGAAAATGTCCCATGCCGCGGATGCGTTCGGCTGTTTCGTCTATTTTGGCGAACGCATCCTGGTACATCTCCTCTAGCTTTTCATGCAATTCTAAAAAATGCCTACCAGTAAGATTCCAGTGGAAGTGCTGTAACTTAACATAGTACACCTGCAAACTAGCCAAAAGCGGATTTAAAGTATTTGTAGTGTTGTGGCGGGTCGCTTCGCTCAATGCAATTAGGGAATTATTCATTTTAGAAAGATAATATGTATTGTCTATGTGTTAGTATACAGCTGCTAAAATACTAAATCCAATTTACTTTTAAGAGTTCATGCAAATGGCTAAAGATAAAAAAGATCAACCAGAGGAAAAAAAGACTTTGTGGACTGAGTTTAAGGAATTCATAGCCCGTGGAGATGTCATAGAGTTGGCGGTAGGTCTAACAGTTGGTGTGGCATTTACTACGCTAGTGCGGTCACTCGTAGATAATGTGATTATGCCCCCTCTGGGACTAGTGTTAAACGGGGAAGCATTTAAAGAACTTTATGTGAACCTTTCAAGCACCACTTATGAAAACTTAGCAGCTGCAGAAGCAGCTGGAGCGCCAGTTTTAAAGTATGGCCAATTTATCTCCGATGCTATCAATTTTCTGATCATTGCCGTGGTAATCTTCCTGATTATTAAAATGATCACCTCTCTACGTGGGAGGATGGGCTTGGACGAGACTGGAGCCGAGAAGTAATTAGGTTGAATTACGAGGCCTGGTAGGACGGCGCTGAGATTTAGGTTTAAATAGCAGATCTTTTTTGTGATCTTCAATATTAATAAAATCATCAGCAATCTCGATTAATTCGTTATTTGCAGTACGCTTGAAAGCTACGACTTCTACTAAACAACCTAGGGATTGCTGTAGGTAATTTACGACTGGTTTAAAGTCGCCGTCTCCGGACACCAACACAATTGAATCTACTTTATGACCCAACCTAATTGCGTCCATTGCGATACCTAAATCCCAATCCCCCTTTTTGGCACCATCATAGAAAATTTGCAGATCTTTTTCTTTTACCTCAAACCCTGCAGAGTTTACGGCCTCAAAAAAGTCATTCTCTTGCCCTGTGGGGTCAGCATTAATTACGTAAGCAATCGCTCTCACCAGTAAGCGGTCATCCACTGCAAGCCTAAGCAGGCTTTTATAGCTAACGTGTGACTGATACAGTTGCTTAGCAGAATAGTAAAGATTTTGGACATCTACGAGTACTGCTACTCTTTGATCTGGGTTTCTAACAATCATATGAATCCTTCGCGATGCTCTGGGTCATCGCTATTAACATTTATTTCTACATTAAATTTACGGGCCAATTCCTTAATTATACTTTTCTCGTGAGTTCCTTTACTCTTCACTACTACACCATTATAGATATCTGAATTAGCGATAGCTCCATCGGTAAGTGCAGTTGCTCCTAAAACATAAGCTTCCTTGTCAATAATTCGCAAGTTATTAACTAGTTTTGGGATATCAACTTCACCCCAGCCAAATAGTTCATCAACTATATAAATATTCTGCTTATACACCCCGGAAGTAAAGTGCTTCTTAAAAATCTCGAAATCACCTAGTGTTTCTATTCTAACCAGGTCTCCTTTGTTGAAATCAAATATTAGTAAATCCAAATATACACCATAAAAATCGTCATTATCAAACAAGATTACTGAGCCTGTTAGGTCTTTTGGAATAGTATTTCCCGAGGGCTTTGTGGAGTTCCAGTTGGATTCAGCAGCCTTGGAATTGCCTGCGGAACCATTCCGCTTGGAATTGGACCTGGATCGGTTCCCTTTGTTCCCACGCCCCCTTCTGCGATTACCACCACTTTTTTGCTGTTGAAGTGGGAAATTAGGCTTAAACTTTTCTGGCATGCAAAGATTTTAACATATTGTCTGAAAATAATGCGGATAGCTAAGGCTATCCCAA
>CAYUPY010000022.1:12714-18262 GCA_964446595.1 uncultured Candidatus Saccharibacteria bacterium
CAACAGTCCCAGCTGTAGAGTGCTTACCGGCGCTGCGCGCTTGGCGGCGGCTGGCTTAAATACTTGCTGATAAGTTAAACCAAGCGCGTAATCATCAATAATATCGTTCAGCTTTTGAAAAAAATACCAGGTTGCCATTACGTCATCCAAAGCGCGGTGTCGATTGCGAATCTTAATATTGAATCGTTTAAGAATTGCATCCAGATTGTGACTGGACTCCCCTGGATACAGAGCTCGGGATAGTTCAACTGTGCACAATGATGGAGCACTAAACCCCATATCCACTCGCTTAAATTCCTGTTCCAAGAAGCCGTAATCGAAAGGTGCGTTATGGGCAATAAAGACACCGCCGCGATTGACCAATTTTAATAAATCAGGAGCAATCGCGGCGAAATCTGGTTGCCCTTCTAAATCCTTGTTCTTAATCCCTGTAAAATCCTCTGTGAATTTTGAAACAGGGAAGCCCGGGTTAACAAGAGTATGAAACTTATCGCATACTTTATTTCCTCTCACAGTGACTGCTGCTACTTCAATAACCCGATCTTTGTTCTTATCCAGACCTGTGGTCTCTAGATCAACTAAAATAAGATTATGAAATATTTCCTGCCAGTGTTTTAACATTGGTAATTTTTTAGAATATAAACTGCTCTAGTTCAAGCTGTCTGGCCTGAAGTTGCTCAACCGTTACTCTGTAACTGTTATAAGCGTTAACAGCGTCATTATACGCAGATAAGATCCTGTCGCCAAGTCTGTAAAATTGCTCTCTATTTACATTGTTATTTTGCAAAGAGGTTAAAAGAGTATTCATCTCTGTCTGTACATTTAAAAGCTCTACCCGCAGTAAATCATATTGCTCCTTAGCTTGACGTCCCAATATGGAAAAATCCTCTGCATTTTCCATAGTTAGGAAAGCTGGGTTTTGCTCCAAAGCATCTATTTGCGTTCTACTTTGTTCCAAAAGACTACTCAACTCTCTTAAATCAAGGGCATTTGGCTTATCAGCCTGAAGAATAGCGTTCAAGAAACTCTCTTGGGTCAATAAGGTAGCGAAAACCATATTGCTATCAGTAAGTATATCTTGTGCTATATCACCTTGGGTGTAGTTTGAGGCCAAACTAAGTACACTCTGCATAAACTGAGAGTGGATTTCCTCAAACTGCGTAACTGACTCTTCTAGTTTTTGAATCACTTCGCTGCGTTCTTGTGGAGTTAACTCAGAGTTAGGTAACTGGCTGCGAGCTAACAGGATACTGTTAGCTCGCAGCGCTCTTACACGATCCTGATAAGCCTGTACTGTATTCAGAAACTCCTGTTCCTGGCTCAATCCTTCAGCAACATAAGAAAACTGATCCAATTCTTTACTGCCAGTTGTGAGCTTATGCTGATAAACCCGTACACCATCATTTTGGAGGGCACTGCGGTACTCGACTAATTCAACTTCTAAACTACGGACTTCTGTTTGTAGTCTATTTCCCAGTTCAATAAATCTGTTAAGCGTAGCTGTTTCATCTTCCTCAAGAGTTAGCTCCGCATAGGAAGGTTGAGGATCAAAAATCTGCTCCCGGCGCTGCCAAGTTAGATAGATAATTCCAATTACTGTAATCAATAATAGGAAGCTTATTACTACCGATACTGCTACTCGTAAGCGCAGTTCTTTAAGAGTCATAACTATATTCTATCAAAATAAAACGGACTTGTACTATTTTAAAAACGATGCGAAGATTACCCTAATGCAAACCAGATTCAGACTAATTAAATACGGGTTTTTAGTTACTTCTGCTATTTTGGTAATAATTGGAAACTTACTGTTACCAGAAAACCCAGAACGGAACTTATACCCTACTCTGCTAATATTAGGATTCGCGCTGCTGGCAGGTAGTTTGATTGCAAATATGCCTGGAACCTGGAAAGGGGTACTAAATATGGTGTTAACTATTGTGGTAGTATTAGCTGCTATTTTGGCCTCTCGCCCAATAGGTAAAACAATTGACGAGGCGCTATCTATTAATGCCCAAAACCAGGCTGCCGTCATGGATGGCTTAGCTGCTGCTGAGGAGATAAAAAAAGATCCAACTGCAAACAGAGCTCAAATTGAAAAAAGGCTATCTGACACATATTTACCTGTACAATATGATATTGCTCAAGAGGCAATAAATGTTAGCCTAGACGGCACGGCAGATCAGGTCCTTGTACAGGACATTGTGGATCCACAGGTAAAATTAATTGAGGGAAAATGGAACTGCCGCGCGGAAGGCTGCGCCTTCCGCGGCATTTCCTACATATTTACGATCCGCACTGACCAGCAATGGTCAGGTTTATTTCTAATGTTAAGTGGATTTGCATTTTACGCAGCTACACTTAGAGTCCAAAAGAAAGGGAAAAATTATGAGTAAAACAGTTGAAATAGGTAATAACAGCGAACGGGAACCAGCTCGGGAAAAAGACCTTGTTATGGGAATAATAGCAACCTTTAAAACTCTGCAAACAGCTCTTATTGCAGCTGGGTTAGACACTACCGAAAGAGGTGACTTTTTTGAGCCACCTGGTGAAACCACCGACTCAGAAATGGAGCTCTCACCGCCTGGACTGCAAGGTATCAACTTATACACTTATAAAAATGATGAAATAAATCTCGGGAATGAAGCTTGGACGATTTTTCTAAACCATCTACAATCTTTACAACCCCAATTTGAGATGAGTCAAGACTTCTTGGCAGAGCTATACAATAAACACTTTGGCTTTCCCTTAAATTTAGACGATGATATGGCTCCCGAATCTATGGATACACCAGAGTTTGATTACAGAGTTGATCTATACTGCGATCTTCTCATTAATAAAACGGAAGTCTTTAGTGTTCAAGGTAGAAGACAGTTACCAACTTGGTTGGTTTCCCTTGGACTTAGTCTTATACTGCAAGATCCCGAAACTGATGGCGAAATAATGGCCCCTCTTGAAGATTATTCTTTCTCGGTAATGATCTTGGATGTAAGCGAAATGATTGAGGAGGACGAAAAAAATGCTTTAAAGGCTTTTAAGCTCGAACTACTTAAATACTCTTCACTCAATTTTCTGCCAGATGACTTAGCTAAAGATAACCGAGACGATTATCTAACAATCTTGAGGCTTACTCAGGAGTGGTTGGAGGACGTGGTAATTAAGATTCTAAAAGCCCACCGTGAGGACAAGCAAAGTTAATCTTATTTCATGATATATTCAAATATGGAAGAAGACAAAGTGCAAACCGCAATACTGGCTGCAGGCTGTTTTTGGTGTTATGAGGCAATTTATCAACGCGTAAAAGGTATTAAAAGCGTAATGCCTGGCTATACAGGAGGAGCTAGCGACAACCCAACTTACGAAGAAGTCTGTACCGGGACTACCGGTCATGCAGAAGCAGTTGAGATTGAGTTTGATTCTACCGAAATCAGTTTTCAGGAAGTGCTAGACATATTTTGGCATGTTCACGACCCAACTACTCCTAATAGACAAGGCAATGACGTGGGAACACAGTACAGATCGGCGATTTTTTACGTAAACAATGAGCAGAAAAAAATCGCCACAGAGTCCAAGCAAGAGGCGCAAGCAGAGTTCACCGACCCCATAGTTACCGAAATTTCTGCTTTTGACAAATTCTACCCTGCAGAAGATTACCACAAGAACTATTTTGCTAATAATCCCGGTAGTGGTTACTGCCAGATGGTGGTTTCTCCAAAAATAGAGAAATTTGAAAAACTTTTTGTAGATAAACTGAAGTGAACCCGCAGGGGCAAGTTCTACTTGCCCCGTTTCACTGCGAAGTAAAGTCCAGCACCAATAATAGCTACTACAATAATCACAAAGCCTATTGTTAGTAGTGAGGTGTTATCGCTAGTCTGAGCTTCATTGATCGTATTGCCTTGATCTACCTCTTGGCTGGTGGTAGTACTTGTTTCGTTCAAAATATCACGGATATAAGAAATTGGATATGAAGGGTATGATGTTGTTTCGCTTTCCATGGCAACTAAAACTAATAATTAATTCGTTTCTTGGTTATGATACCAGGAAAAATGGTAACATCAAATCGAAAAAATTTGAGTATGGAATTAAACAATATTTTGGAAAAAGTCGCCCCTAAAGTTGTAGAGGTAGGAGAATTTTTATACGCTAATTGGAGTTCTTCATTGATTGAAAAGACTCATCTAGACGGTGTAGATATCAGCACAAACCTTGATAGACAGGCCTCAAAATTTCTCACTGAATTTATAGCTACAAACTACCCCAACCATACAATACAAGATGAAGAATTGTCCCAACATGCAGACACTTCGACAGGCTACGTTTGGTCAATTGATCCAATTGATGGGACAAAGTACTTCGCTACTCATTTTCCACTGTGGAGTGTTTGCGTAGCCCTACTTAAAGATGGAGAGCCCGTACTTGGGATTATCTACGTTCCGGCATCCAAAAATTTGTATACGTCATTTGCTGGCGGCGGGGCTTACTTTAACAATCATAACTGGGACGCCCCGCCGCCAAAACCCAAATCAAAATCTATTGTAAGTTGGGATTTACCTTTAAACGAAACTCAATTTAATCTAATTGATGATGAATCGTTTGATCAGACTTGGCAGCAGCTAGAAACAAAACATTTCCAAGAACTACAAAACCTCACCAAAAATTGTTATCGGGTAAGGAGCTTGGGAAACGGCAGCATTTCTTTGCTTGGTGTTGCTTCAGGTTTATTTCAGGCCTACATCGCACCACTTAGACCTATCAATACATTTTATGATGTAGCCGCTGGTATTCAGGTTTGCCATGAATTGGGGTTGGATGTGGAAATCACCCAGCTTTCCCCAAAATTCCACAGCATTCGTGTAACCAACTTCTTTTAAACATACCCTAATCTGCCAGTGAGCGAGGCAATTTCCTTTCGATTTAGTTTATCCTCCACCTCTGGATACCTTTCCAAAAGGTCAGCAAAGATGTTTTTCATCCTTAGCACCTCTTCTTCCGTTTCGGCTTCAAACCTAACTGTGAGGTAAGGTGATGTATTAGATGGTCGAATTAACCCCCAAGAAGTTGGAGAGAAGTACACTCGAGCACCATCGATTTGAATCAATTCATAATTCTCACCCAATTCAGCGACAATATCGCTTACTACTTTGAACTTCACATCATCAGCACATGGGAGTTTAAGTTCGGGCATGGTTACTCTTCTGGGAATAAAATCAAGCAGCTCAGACAGCTTTTTATCAGTTTTATCCATAATTTCTAGCACTTTAGCCGCAGCAAAGAAGCCGTCATCAGCGCGTACATAATCCTCCACCCAATAATGGTGACATGCTTCTTCACCCCCAAGGATAATATTTTGATTATCTCTCAACGTTTGTTTAATTGGAGCATGTCCAGTTCGGTGCATAAGCGGCTTCAGCCCCATTTGCGGTAACATTTCTACTAAAAGTTGGGTGCTTTTAATATCAAATAACACCTCGCGACCTTTATGCCGAGGTGCCAGTTGCTGGGCAAACAAAAGAATAATTTCGTCTGCGTACACAAACCGGCCTGCCTC
>CAYUPY010000023.1:0-13050 GCA_964446595.1 uncultured Candidatus Saccharibacteria bacterium
CCTGCCTCATCAATAAAACCTACTCTGTCTCCGTCAGCATCGAAGGCTATTCCTAACTCTGCTCTTCCCTCCTTTACCACCTCTATTAACTTTTGCATATTTTTAGGAGACTCGGGATCGGGAACATGATTAGGGAACTTGGCGTCGGGCTCAAAGTAGAGACGGTCTGTTATTTCGGCACCAATTTCATTGAAAAAATCATCTGCAAATAAACCAGGGGTTCCATTTCCACAATCCACTGCAACTTTAATCGGCTTCTGAAGCTTAATTACACTCGTCACATAATCGATATATGTCTGATAGGCATCTTCCAGCATATTATGCTGTCCTCTTTCTGCGTCTGTCAAAAGGTCATAATCCTCGTTTATAATTCGGTTGTATAAGAGCTTTAACTCTTCCCCATAAATTGAATAGCCACCTTGCTTTAAAATCTTATAACCATTGTAAAAGTAAACATTGTGACTACCTGTAATGTTCACTCCACCATCGTAATTTAAATGGTTACTCAGAAAATAAATGAACGGTGTACACATCTTATCCGCATCATCTACGTCTAAACCTGTGTCCAGAATACCTTCAATGAACTGATTTTTAAGGATGTCTGCGTGAGGTCTTACTTCATAACCAACCAGAATTTTCTTACCTCCCAATTGCTTAATATGGGACCCAAGAGCTCGTCCTAAAGCGCGGGAAACCTCTGGCGTAATCGTAATTCCGGGGAAAGGACCATACCATTTTTCATACTCCGCAACTACTTCTGGATCAAAGTTCGTACCTGCTATTCCTCTAATATCGTATTCTCTAAAAATGAGGCGAAGTTTTTCTTTATCTACAGAAATTGTTGGTTTTCCCATACTATGGATAGGTTTGAAGAGATAATCTTCACTATCTTTACATCTTACCCTACAACTAGCAAGCAATTTCTGGTAAATTGTCGGAGTTAGCCCAACGGTCGAAATTATGCACTATCATCATCAACTAAAAGAAGTTATTTCCAATTTGTACCACACTTGGAATAAAGAACATCCATTGCCTGAATTACATGGCAGTACGTTTGGAGCAGATTGGAGAGAAACGAATCCTCCTGTCGCCAAACAAGATATGGACATGGATCCCGAAGAGAAACTGAAGATTAAACAGAACAGACATGAGTTAGAAAAATACTTAACTCGTGAGGAAACTTGGTTTGCCCGCTATTGCCGTGAACATGATGATGGGAATTTAGCTATCTTAAATCAACACCCAATCGCCTATTTCGGACTAGAATTTGCATTGGTTGACTGGCTACAAATTTACTCAGGCGGACTAGGGGTCTTGGCTGGAGACTTTATTAAAGAGTCTAGTGATATGGGAGTACCCATGGTGGCTGTAGGTTTATTTTATCATCATGGTTACTGTGTGCAGCACTTTGATGAACACGGCAATCAATATGAGACTTATCCACTGCAACTGCCCGAAGAGTATCCTTTTGAATTGGTGATGGACTCAGAGGGCAACATGGTAGAAGTGAGTGTGGAGATAGTTGATCATGAAGTATTTGTACGGGTTTGGAGAGTGGATGTAGGTAATACTCCGGTCTACCTTCTGGACACCAACTATGAACGCAATGAACTGACAGCTGATAGGATGATCACTGCCCACTTGTACGGGGGTGATACTGACACCCGACTACGTCAAGAAATTGTGTTGGGTATTGGAGGTCCAAGATTACTAAAGAAAATCGGTGTAAAACCCGCGCTTTTTCATATGAATGAAGGACACTCGGGTTTCTTGGTGGTGGAAATGGCCCGTCATTATGTTGAAGAAAAGGGGTTAAGCTTTGAAGAAGCTGTTAAGTTAGTTGATGATCACTTACTTTTCACCAACCACACACTAAAAGCCGCTGGCAATGATATTTTCACATACCACGAAATTGAGAAGTTTTTTGGCACTTATCTGGATAATCTACATACATCAATAGAGCAGGTATTTGCGTTAGGTAAAGATGATGAATATGCAAATGGCAATTTTTCTATGACTGTCTTGGGGTTGAGAAATGCAAAGAAGTCAAATGCAGTAAGTATTTTGCATGAAAAGGCAGCTCAAAAGACTTGGCCAAATTATAAGCTAGAACCGATTACTAATGGTGTGCATATGCCTACGTGGGTTGCAAAAGAGATCCATGAACTGTTTGATAACTACATTGGGGAAGACTGGCACGATGTTAATACCGATACCTTTATTCATAAAATTGATGATATTCCGACCCATGACTTGTGGCATGCTCATCAGCACCACAAACAATTGCTGATGGATGTTTTAAATCGTGAACTTAGTTTGAACCTACATTCGGACATTTTGACAGTAGTTTGGGCTAGAAGGTTTGCCTCGTATAAGCGTCCAGACATGATTCTAAGCGACCTTGAGCGATTAAGTGAGATTGTAAACGCTCAAGGTCGGCAAGTACAATTACTAGTAGCAGGTAAGGCTCACCCTCGTGATGGGAATGGCAAGGCACTACTTAAACAAATTTGGGAAACTTTCCATAGACCAGAGTTTTATGGCAAATTAGTCCTAATCCCAGATTATAACTGGATGATGGGTCACTATCTTGCCGCAGGTGGTGATGTATGGCTAAACACCCCACGTCGCTATGAAGAAGCATCAGGTACAAGTGGGATGAAGGCGTGCGCAAATGGTGTACTGCAATTTACTACTCTAGATGGTTGGACTGATGAAGTGGATTGGGATCACGATAAAATTGGTTGGGAAATAGATCAACATGATCCTGCTAATTCTCTTTATAATCGCCTACAAAATGAAATTGTGCCTATGTACTATGACAAGTCAGGTACAGGTTACAGTGAGGAGTGGGTGAATCGCATGAAAAGATCAATCAAAACAGTACTTTATCGCTACTCTACAAGTAGAATGATGAAAGACTACCTAGAAAAGATGTACCTCCCAGTAGTGCGCGAGTCAGGTTTATTTGGTTAGTTAACCTTATACACTACCAACTTGAGTAGGAAAAAATTCCAGCTAACGACTACAGCAATAGCTATAATTTTACCTAAGATTTCTGGTAGAGAGAAAAATTCAACACTGAAGTATAAAATGGCCATCTGTGCTACTCCGTTGAACACGACGGCTAGGATGTAGCGTCCAACTTCAGCGACCGAGAACTTTTGGGCGGAGAATGTCCATAACTTGTGACCGATAAAGTTGAATATTGTGGAGACAATTATGGCAGGTGGCTGCCACAAAGCATAGTTTGGAATAGTAATCTCATAGGCTTCTAGGCCAGGTACAGACGCCAGCGAGATATTGATTGCCTGAAAGGCATCTAGACTTTCCAATAAGGCAAAAATACCAAGATCAATAAAGACTGTACCAAAACCAATAATTGCGTAGCGCGCTATTCTGCCGTACTGGCGCCAGACTGATAGAAAGAACGATTTAGAAAACCGCACGTGCCGCCACCACACTTTGTACAGGTCAAGTAAAGTAGTCAGATATCCTGATGGTTTGAAAGTAGAGTACTTATTCTCAGCAACCCACTTCACTGGCAGTTCCGCAATTTTATAACCATCTCGTTTGAGTAAATAAAGTAACTCAAAATCGAAACCCCAGCGAAACACTGTTAACTTCTTAAAATATTGAGCTGACTTTAAGTTAAATAGTTTAAAGCCGCATTGGGTATCATTTAGTTGTAAGTCTAGCGCTAGATTAATAAGACGGTTTCCAACCTTGCCCATCAACTTTCGCAACTGCCCGCCATGTTCGCGCGCGCCGGGAACGGCGCGCGACCCAATCACCACATCGTAGTTAGCTGAATTTAAAGTATTAACAAAACTTATAATCTCAGTAGCGGGTGTAGATAAATCAGCATCGCAAATGTAAACATAGTTGTTCTCTGAGTCTAAGTTCTCAGCCTCAGCTAACTCTAAAGCCTTATTTACTCCCTGTTGTAATGCATAACCCTTGCCGCGATTTTGAGCATACGTCACCAAGACCACACCCTTTTCCCTCTCAAAATCGCGCACAATGCTATCTGTTTCATCACTCGAACCATCAGAGACAACTATTATCCTAAACTCAAAATTTGGGTTAAAATTTGTATAAAATGCGTGTAAAGTATCACCGATACGATTAGCTTCGTTATAAGCGGGAATTACAATAAATATTTTCACGCGGTTATGTTAGCTTAAACTATTACTACTATGCCACTGTTTGGGAACAAATCTCGAGAAGAGATACAAATATTGTTTACTATAGGCTTTGGTATTTTTGGTATAGTGGCTTTCAGCACTTACAGTATTATTAACTTTGTTATTCTAGATTTCCCCATTGCTATATTAGAAGCTGCTTTAACTATCTACACAGCTGTCATTACCCTATTCCTTTATAGATCCAAGAATATTATTTTAGCAACAAGATATGGTGTTGTGCCACTGGTTGTTATTACTGCACATAATTTTATCTCGGGTGGCTTTTATGGCACAGGTATCCTTTGGTGTTACACGTTTCCCTTAGTGGCAACTTTTATCAGTGGAAGAAAAAATGGAGTAGTCCTAAGCAGTCTCTTTTTGATGTTTACTTTCATTTTTTTCATATTATTCAAGGCCGGTCTCACACCTGAGTTTGTGACGTTTTTATATAACGACTTCTATTACTTAATGTTTGTCATCACATTCGGAGGGATCGCTTTTATGACCTACCTTATCCAGTCGGCTTGGGATGCAAGTTCATATGCATTAATGGAATCTCAGGAAAAGTTAGAAAACGCAATCGCAGAAGTGGCTGAGAACAACCAGGAACTCACACGTATTAACAAAATTATGATTGACCGTGAACTGAGGATGTCTGAACTTAAATCAATGCTGAAGAAAATCAATAAACATGGACAGGAACCAGGCCAACCCTAGTCGTATCTCTTAAAAGCCTTAGTACTACTCTATTCTGGCGTACACGTAATCATTAGAAAGATCCGAACAAGCCACTACAAATAGGTCTTCAACGCGAAAAACATAGTAATCATTACCATCAGGATCTTGTAAGACTCCACTGTAGTAATCTCCTAATGCGTTAGAAATACTTGCGGCAGTTGTACCATTGCAATTTGCTGTACCGGCTTGCGCATCTGTTACAAAGGTTTGGAATTGAGCACTAGTAATCACATCTATAGTCCCAGAAGTGTTAGTTGGAGGGTATGTAAAGTTATTATCAATATAGTAAATACGCATGCTCTTGGCTATAGCTTGGACTTCTGTACGGCGAACAGTGTCCTTACTTTCATCAATTCTCTGAGCTGGATTATTTGCTACAAGTGCGATTGCGCTCAAAATACCCAAAATTGCCACCATGATTACAACTTCAATGAGCGTAAAAGCAGATAATTTTTTACCCGAATCTGACATACTTTTTATCATAATTGAAATCTTGCAACGTCACAACTACCAAACAGAGAATTTAGATTTCGGTTTTACTATCTAAAATACGTTTTAGCACCTTCATATCCACATCAAGATCTAGCAAATCTCCAGCAACAGCCTTACGATAGTAGTCTTTTAATGCGCTTGTTAAAGAACCGAGTAATGCTACTAGCTTCTCTTGCGTTTGATTTATCTCAGTGCTGAGTACGGCATGGGCTTTCAGCTTCAAGTATCTACCTAAAATGTCACTGACTGAAGTAAAAATTTTCTCTACTTCAGGAATACGACTATAAGCAGATTCTTGCTCTACCAGCACCTTCACTATTTCTTTGCCTAATTTTGTAATTTCAGTAAGCTTAGCATCTACCAGATGATCATCCACTTGTCTTTGTTGAGCCTCAATCACTGCAATTAACTCTAAAATATCCTCAACGTCGGCCTTAACCTTAGGCGGGAGATTCACAAATCTATGATCAACTGAAGTAAACAACAATCTAGTTCCTGTATAGATACCCACAGCACCGGCTGCGGCGATCACAAAGGGAAAGCCAGGAATTAGAGCTGTTATCCCCACCAAAGTACCAATACCAGCCGTGGCTGCCACTAGCTCACGCCCGAGTCCATTTGTATTTTTACCTCTTGATGACATTCTTAGTTGTAACCCTTGGCGTTCCTAAAAGCATCGACTAGATTCTCACGACCATCAAATACGCGTCCTTGAGTACGATCAGCCAGCACTTTTAATTGGCTTTGATCCGCTGCGCCAAACATAATTGGAAATACAGGAATATCACCACTATCGGGAATAGAGTTGATACCGCTTTCATTTTGGGACTTTCCATCAGTCATCAGAATAACCGATGCAAAGTATTGGTTAATATTATCCTGCTCTTCAATTACTTTGTATGCTTCTAGCACAGCAGTATAGATATCAGTGCCTCCACCGGCCTGTAGCCCGTTAATTACCCCTAAGAAATCTCGCATATCCTGTGGATTATTACCTTCAAAACGACTTTTTGGCAAAGCAGCAGCATTAAATGGAATAAGCACATGCACATCTTTTGGAGAGGCTTGTAGCAAATAACGCTTTGCGACATCTTGGTCTACTAATGTGTTGAGAGCACTTTTGAGCTGAGTGATTCCGTCTCCATCCATACTTCCTGATACATCAACCACATAAACTGTGTACGAAGGCTTACGCAGCGATACTTGATAAAGGTTCAGCATTTCAGCAATCACCTCTGCATTTGGTACTCGTACTGCAGCAAAATTAATTTCCGGTTTTATACCCCAATCTGCATTAAATACCTGAGGACTGTACTCGCCTGACTGTAAGTTAAGTCCAACACCAGTGCGGCGACCATTATCTAATAACAACTGTTTTGCTTCATCAGAGGATAGGAAAGCCTGTAAATCTAGAAACAGCTCTTCTTTGGCTGCATCACCTTTGTCAACATAGGCCAGTGGACTATCGGCTACCACAGTTCCATTTTCCAAATAGAATACACTCAACGGCTCCTGGCCTTTGGATACCAGCTCTTGATTAGCTTCAATCATAACTGCTTCATAATTAATCATGGCGTCTAAGCTAGTGTAAGACTCAAGAAATACATCTTTCAACCATCCAGAACTTCCAGCAGTCTTAGAGAGCCCATTGAGTAGTTGCCTAGTCTGGTTTTGAACTTTTGGTTTTTCCAAGTCTGCAAGTTTTAAGACATCTGGATTGCCAGCAAAGGCGTAGAGAAAGCCAAGATAACCAGATGCACCAGAGTTAGACTGGGTGGCATTAGTCATTGCAAATCGCAATTTATTTGAGTTGATGGCCGCAAACAAATCTTCTACTTTAAGGTTGCGGCCATTCTCCCAGCCCAGCGCCGCAGCTGCGCTGCGGCGCACACCTAGCACCACGGGTGACCGCAACACACTCTGCTCGTGTTTGATTCGTTCGCTGTCTGCAACAGATAACCAAATTGAACTCGCAGGCCACACAGCATCAATTTCATTAACGTCATCTTCTTGTAACTTCAGCATTATGTCTACTGAACCTAGATACTCAATCTCTACAGCATATCCCTGCGAAGCCGCATAGTCAGTAATTATTGGCTCCAAAGTCTCATTTTCTGAGCCCGATACAATATGTAAAGTTCCTTTAGTATTTGGTACTCCCCCATTGATACCAGGGAAATTGATCCCGCCATTAGGATCGGCCGCCAGGCTACCGATAATTATCATCCCAGTCACCAACAGCATGGAGGCGGCCATTATAACCAAGATAACAAATACGCGAAGTGCAGACTTTTGTTTCATGTGTTAAATATTTAGGTTAATTTATATTTACTTTGGTTTTCAACATTAGCGAGCTTTTCCTTTAGCTGAGCCTCTAGGATCATCATCTTTTCAGAAGCTTGTTCACGCTTCCTTCTACCTTCGTCCATAATATCCCTCACTTCTTGAATACCGTTTAAGAGGTTATCTTGCACTGCTTCCAGCGTTTCAATAGAAATAATACCGCGATTCAAAGCTCGAGCAACATCTTTGGTATTCTGGCGGAGTAGCTCTGAGTTACCTTTTAGCAATTCATCAGTAGCGTCATCAACTTTCTCCAAATCTTCAACTACTAATTGTTGATTATAAAGACTAATCGCAATAGTGATATGTCGTTTCCACAGAGGGATAGTGTTCAGAATTGCACTTTGAATCTTACTAGCTAGACCCTGATTACCAGATTTAATCATGCTAATTTGAGGGAAACTTTGTAAAGTACTAATTCGGGTCAATTTAAGATCTTGAATGCGAATCTCAAGCTGATTAATGAACTTACGCATTTCATCCACCTTTTGTGGAAGGAGGTCATCATTAGGATTATTCTTTAATTCCTGTTCTAATTTAGCTAACTCATCTTCTAACTCTATAATTCGCTCCTCTCCTGCCTGAATTAGCATGTTTAATGAACGATAGTAGTTTAGATTTTGTTTATAAAGTTCTTCCAAAATGACAATATCACGCATCATCACCTCGTATTCTCGTTCAAGCCTATCCACAATTGATGATATATTTTGTTCTATACTATCGTACTTGGCTTTAAATTTACGAAGCTCATCAAAGAAAAAACCGATACCTGGTATCCCACTTAAAAATTGCTTCGGCGAGCCAGAAAAGCATTGGTATCCACACTATTTACCTGCACGCTAAGATCTGTAAGGATATCTCCAACCTGCCCAGAGTCTTTCGTACGCACCTTTTTTAGGAGTTCACCAGTAAATTCACTAATCTCTTTTTGAGCTCCCACTCCAAAATGCAGAATAGAGTTAGAGTCGCCAAAAGAGATTGACTCTTTCAGTTTTTGAATTTCCGACTTTTCTTCTGCAGACCAGTTCTCTACTTCAAACGCATGGCGTTCCTCGTTTACTTGAGCTTGAATGTCATTAAGAATCTTCTTCTCCTCTTCATCAGTTAAGGTGGTTGTTGCAGTATCAGCTGCCATTGGGTGAGTTTAAAAATTAGTCACCTAATTGTAGCGCTGAAACTGTCAGTACGCCAGCCCACACTCACAGCTCTACTCGCTCATCCCAGCAGGAGAAAATGGAAAAATAGCCTGCACGTATGTTTGTCCAAATGTGCAGTTTCCAAATTAAATTGAGGTTCACCTAAAAGGCATACTGTTTAACTATCGTTCCAGCGTCTTGAAACGGTCTGGTTTTATTTCCTGAGCTCTTCGGTAATCCTAATCATCACCTCCGCCTCCGGTACCGGGATAGCAGTTTGAATCTCTGTAGCGATGTTATAGCTAGCAAAAATACTTGTATCTACCTGAGCCGTTAAGTTGCGAAATCCATAGCGCTCCCAGGCTATTTGTTTAAGACGATCGTTTTCCGCAAGTACCACAGATAGACCTTTTGCTTCTTCATTTAATGGTATGAATTCGTGCTCCGACCATACTGTGGCAGTAGGATAAAGTGTGACAATATCAGAGACATCTAACTTGCCTTCGTTAATCACTTCAATCAACTGACTTTCGTACCCTACCACAAAGGGGTATGTAGAGCGCCCAATTGAAAGAAACTTAGCGAAAATATCACCTGAACTGTCATCAGTAAGCCCCATTTTAGAGAAAAAGGAGTCAATTTTAGTTAGAACTTCGTCGGTGAGCGTGGCGCTGGTGACCACATCGTTAGTATTAGCGAAAATATTTGCCACCAGCGCCGCAAACATATTCCCCGAATTACTTTTAGTTGGATCGGTTGAAGATATGCGAATACGACCTCTTAAAGAATTAACCCCGATGTCCTCCCAGGTTTTACCTTGTTGCACAAGATTAACTAGTCTATTTAGGTTTAATGTGTAAATTTCACCTTCCTTTACAACTAATTTGGCCTTTTCCAGTTCAGGTAAAAGAGACCGCCAACTGTAAACCACAATAGGTGAATAAAGAATAGTCTCAGAACTCACTGGTTGATTCTGATTACGCTCATAAATCGCGAGAGCAACTTTGCTAGAAGGAAATAAATAGTCAGCATTTCCAACCGGTTCAGATACCATCTCTATAGATCCTTTTTTCTGAATATTCATGACATAGCCGTTCTGTCTCAAGATGCGCTGGACTTCTTCATCTTCAAACAAGCCACGCTTCTCCCATCCTAACCAGCCTGTGAGTTCCTAAGGCTCGGCCAACCCAGGGGCTATGTTATTTACAAGGTTTGTTTGTGTGTTTATGAACTGGTACCCAGCCAGGAGAACAATTACAGCTAAGACGATCACTAGGCCAATAATGTTTGTGCGTTTCATTTGGAATAATTAATTACATCTGATTATATCAAAAACAAACTGCTAGAATGCTGTATGCCGAAGAAACATTTTGTATTTGACTTTGATGATACCATTGCCAGCTCTGCAGATTACAACCAGGATATTTTCGTAGAAACTTTTTCTAGACATCAGCCCGATATAAATGAGCAAGTAATTCGTGAGATTCACCGCGCCAGGCGTGGTACAGACATGCTGTCACAATTCCAACTTGTAATTGCTACTCTGGAATTGAAGTTGAACGCTGCAACTCTACTAAAACAAAATGAGGTATTGCAGCGTCAAAGGTACAAAAACATCAGTATCTTTGCAGGAGTCCCAACGTTATTCAATAGACTCCAGAAGAATGGTAAAACCGTTTCAGTGTGCTCTAACCGAGATCTTAAGTCTTTGGAATTGGTGCTTCAAAATCATGATATTTTAGATGAGCTTGATATGGTGGTATCTTGCCACGATGCAGGTTTCGAAAAACCGAATCCGCAAGGATTACTTGATATTATGAGCGAGCTTGGTGGAGAAAAGGAAGAATACATTTATTTTGGCGATAATCTTACTGATCACGAGTTCGCCCGAAATGCCGGTATTGATGTAGTTATTGTTGATCACTACCTAAATGATGAAAAATTCTACCAGATGATGGTGGCAGCTTTCTTCTAGTTGACCTTCCATTCTGCTACATAACCTCTTAAAATGTGGCATGGAAAAAAATAATCAATCTAGTTTTATTAGACCTTCTAATCGAGTAGTGGTTGTAGGAGCTGGTATGGTTGGCTCAACGGCAGCATATGCACTCTTAATGGAAGAGGTGGCCAGACACATCCTGCTTGTAGACATCGCCGAAGATTTAGCTAAAGCACATGTGTTAGATTTGCAGGATGCTGCTACATTTTCACGAGGTATTGATGTGCAGTTCGGCAGCTATGAAGATTTACAAGATGGAGACATTGTGGTGATTACCGCCGGAGCTGCCCAAAAAGAAGGCCAAACTAGAATGGATCTAATTGGAATTAATAAGGCTATTATGAGCAAAATTTTTGGATCAATAAATGCTCAAAATAAGCAACTTTACGTGATGATGGTTACCAACCCTGTAGATGTACTCACTTATCAGGCAGTTAAGGAATTAGATCAGCCTACAAATCGTATTTTTGGAAGCGGTACTACTCTAGATACTGCCAGGTTAAGAGCTGGTTTGGCACAGGTGGCTAGAATGAATCCCCATAATATTCATGCCAACATCTTAGGTGAGCACGGAGACACATCCTTCCCTGCTGTTTCTAGCGCCACAGCTGGAGGAATTAAACTGCAAGATGTACCAGGAATTAGCGCGGACGCGCTCAATAATCTAAAAGAAATGGTGCGCGACCGCGCTTATCGTATCATTGAAGGTAAAAAATCTACCTACTTCGGGATTGGAGCAGCTGTGGCTAATATTTGTAAAGCAATTATCCGCAATGAGAATAAGTTTTTCACTTTGAGCGTATTGCAGCAAGGTTATTACGGCCTATCTGATGTATGTTTAGGCATCCCAGTACAGGTAGGTGAACATGGATACAACTTTGTGGGTGAGATTCATTTGAGTGAAAATGAATTGTCCCAAATGCATGCTTCAGGAGAAGCTATTAAGAAAGTGATCGCAGAATCACAAATTTAACCCTTGTATTTGCTAGCCTTTCTTGATTAGCATTACATTTAGATCTTTATTGGCCACCCGATGCAAGTATGAAATCGGGTGGTCTCTTTCTACAATCTTTTGTAAGAGATCCCCAGAAAGAAGGTAAGGATGCAAAACAAAATCTGCCCCGGCTTCATACATACTCACAGCATCCTCGTCTTGATGAGCATTAACAATCACCGGAATGTTAATTTGATTCTCCTGTAAGTAGTATAGAAGTCCTAGATTTGCTTGCTTATCTGGAACAGTAGAAATTATCATACTCGCTTGATCCAATTTCAGCCCCGTAAGTAAATCAGAGTCTCGTAGATCTCCGTAGGCGGTAGTCGCTCCCATGCTTTCTGCTAGTTCAAGTTTAGTAAGGTCTTTATCGATTACTAGGAATTTACGTTCTTTAGCCTCAATTAGCTCATGGATTCCTCGCGCCATACGACTAAAGCCAAATACCACCACCCTGTTACGTACGTGCTTACGAGCGTAATTTTCTGTACGGGTATCGCCTTTATCCATCCAACTCATTAAAGGCTTAAGCAAATCGTAGATCTGCTGGTTATATAGAATCATATAGCTAGAGCCTGTCATAGTTATACCACCCACAATAGTTAGCAGGGTTATTTCTGAAGCTGAAATCTGTCCCGCACTAAATGCCATATCCGCTACCAATAGACTGAATTCCGAAATTTGCGCCACGGTAAGGCCAGCAAAGAACCCTATGCGGCTGTTGAATCCCAACAGCCGCAGCAACACCAACACAATTAGTGGATTACCAATCAGCACAAACAACGAAAATACTATTGCTGGCAAAAGTACCGTCCCAATTTCAGCAACCTCAATTTCAAATCCTAATAGTACAAAAAACACAATTATAAAGAAATCACGTAATGGTTTAGTCCAGCTTTCTATCTGCAACGCTTCTTTACGATTAGAGAGCGCGATACCTGCCGCCAGCGCGCCAATTTCTATCGACAACCCCACTACAGGCGAAGAAATAATTGCTGAAAGCACAAGAGCTAAAGCTATCACACTTACAAATAGCATCTCCCGGTCATGTCCAGTCAGGGCAATTAATGGAGGAATTAAGTACTCGTTTATCATGTACAACGACAAAACAACAATCAATCCTTTTATTAGTAGTTGAACCAACTGAATTTGGATAGGAAT
>CAYUPY010000023.1:13060-18238 GCA_964446595.1 uncultured Candidatus Saccharibacteria bacterium
AATCCCTGCTGCACCTTCGCTTAGCCCAGCTGAAAGCAATACTAAAATGATTATTGCTACCAGATCTTGCACCAACAAGAACCCTATGGAGATCTTGCCATATAGACTATCAAGATCTTGTTTGCTAGATAGCAACTTTACAATGACAATCGTGCTACTGAAGGTAAGGGCGATCGCCAAGATTAGCGACGTTGTAAAATTGTAGCCAAAGGCGATCGCCAACACTAACCCAAAGATCACCGTAAACACAATCTGCCCCATTCCGGTCACTAACGATACCAATCCTAAAGACTTTAGTTCCTTTACGTTCAGTTCGAGACCGAGAATAAACAACAAAAATACAATCCCAATTTTGGCAAACAACCCGAACCCATCAATAGATTCGTGCCCAAGTAACCCAGACTGCTGAATGATCACACCTGCGGCAATGTACCCCAAAATCAAAGGTTGTTTAAGTCTATTGGCGAGCAACCCTAATAAAGCGGCAATTCCAATCAGTATTGCTAAATCCCAAAACGATATTAAATCTTCCATCCTGTCAGTATATCGTAGCCTCGATCAAGAGTTAAGAAAGTGTGACAATTATTACTCCAATAATTGCAGCTAAAATCCCTAAAATCTTTACAGAGGTGAACTTTTCTTTAAAGAGTAAATATGCAATCGCCGCACTTAGGGCGGTATTAGTCGTCCTAATCGAAGAAACTAGGGCTACTGCAGGAGCAGAGGCTATAGCCAAAAACAATACCAAAATGTCTATTCCTACCAGAAAACCAAGAGCTAAATTGATCTTTAAAAATCGAGGTTTAATAAATGCGTCAAGAAAATCACCTTCCATCTTTAAATAGGCCAAAGGTGTTAGAAAAATAATTAACAATACCGTACTAGCAAAAAAGTAAGTGTATGTATTTGAACGACTGATAACTTGCGCATGTAAAGGATCTAGCACCGAAAAAATAAAGGCAGTAAAGGCCACCAAGGCGGTAGTCTTGGCTAGCCCTGCACGATCAGAGATAGAAGTTAGTTTACGCTCTGAATAATATACTAATAGACATCCATAGGCTATTACAATCATCCCTAATAATCCCACAGGGCTTAGTATGTCTCCATTTAGAAAATATGACCACACTGCGGTCAATAACGGCGATAGTGAAAGCAAAGGGGTCACATAAGAAACACTCTTAAATTTAAACGCTTGTAGCAGCGCTAAGATCGCCAATATTTCCAGTACTACTCTAATTATCACTAAAGGCCAGAAAGAACGATCTGTAATAATTAATCCACCCATGGCCACTGCGGCCAATGCCACCGGAAAGCTAAAGAAGGCAGAAGCCCAGGCCACCATGATTGACTTCTCATTATCTACTCCAACTTTATTAATAATGTTGCGACCTGTAAGGGCTACAGCAGACGAAATTGCGAAAACTAACCACATGCGGAAAGTATAATAGAAATTTAGCGGTAAATGTAGCTATTCCGCCGGTTGATCTTCGTGATCGTGATCCTCATCCTCGTCATGATGCTCATCATCTTCGTGATGGTCTTCCTCATCAGCATGAGTATGTTCGTGTTGTTCACTTTCAAGGTGAGTATGTACACCTGATGCATTTTCCAGCTGAACTAGCCCCAACATCAGCAACATACCCAACAAAATTGTCATTACTTGAAGCACCTGAGAGCCAGGCTTCTTGTTGGAATGCTGATGTAATGTCGGGATAAGATCAGACATAGCAATATAAATAAACGCCCCCGCGGCATATGCCACCATAAGCGGAGCAAAAGATTCGATTCTTTCAGCCAAAATTAGACCAAACCCGGCACCTGCCACCGCGGTCAAAGCAGAAACAAAGTTCCACACAATCGCCTGTGTTCGGCTAAAACCAGCATGTAAAAGCACTCCAAAGTCAGCTATTTCTTGAGGTATTTCGTGCAGTGCAACCGCTACCGCAGTCGCCCACCCTACTGCAGGGTCTACTAGGAAAGCCGAGGCAATAATGAGTCCGTCAATAAAATTATGTAAGCCATCGGCGATCAAGTTATTAATACCAGCTGCCCGATTAGCAGCATGGTGCTCTGTATCCACATGATGATGGTGCCAATGAATTGCCTTCTCTAGTATGAAAAACCCAATTATTCCAGCCAAAATCGCAACTCCAACCAGAGAGTTGGCCAAATTCAAACTCGGTAAAATGTGAAAGAAAACATCTCCTAGCATCACCCCCACAGCCAAACTTACTAAAATGAAAGTAAATCTCTTAATAACAGACTGCTTTAAAGCAAGCGTCAAAATGCCTATAAAAGATAAACAACTTATTGCGAGTACAGCTAGAAACGGATTTATATAATTCATGAGTACAATTATACCATCATTTGATATACTTCAATTATGAAAACCCCTTTAATTAAACCAGATTTTAACGCTTTTTACTTCTTCCACCTCGTTAAGGTATCGCTATTACCTATCTTCATATCATGTGTGAGTATAGGATTGCTAGTTGTTACTGGCGAACCATTTATGGTGTTAGTTACTGGAGGGGTGTTGTTGTTCTCTATCCTAATAGTTGGAGTTGAGGCTATATTTAGGTACATCCAGTATCGAAAAGAAGAGTATCAACTTACATCAGAAAGCATTATTGCCCGTTCAGGGAGTCTGTTTTATGACCGCGAAACTGAACTAAAACTTAAAAATATTACAGACATTGAACGCATCTATCCTTTTGTGGAAAGTAATATCTTTGGTACAGCTAAGATTAAAATAGAATCTGCGGGCTCTACCACCACCGAAGTGTTTTTAAAATCTGTTAAGGAGGCAGATCTGATTACCCAGAAACTCGAGGAGTCGATGGTTAAGGCAGGGTTTAATTTATCGACTGAAGAGCTTATCTACCAGGCCAAACCTAGTTTAATCAGCGTAATAATTGAGTCAATAACTTTTACGATTTCGGCCATTTTTACCATAGTATTTGGTATATTCTATTTCGTAGCCGAAATCGATGATTTATTCACATTCTTGAGCAATATCCTTAGCAATACCGGAGTTCTATTAGCTATTTGTGCAATTACCCTTCCAATATACGTGACAGTAATCGTATTGCGCTTACTAGACATGAGTCAGCGAGTCTATTCAGTATTTGATGGGGTGATTCGTTATGAAGAAGGCTTTTTAACTAAACACTATGCAGTTATCCCAGTACAAAACCTGGCTGATGCAGAGGTGAGACAGGATTTTGTAAGGCGTATTTTTGGGATTGCCAACGTAATTCTAAGCACCAGGGGAGCTGCCAATGAAGTCAAATTTAGTAATATACCTGACGCTGCCGCGCTGGAGGCCAGTATTGACGAGACAATTGCGCGGCAGCGCCACCAGGCGCCATCTCCACATAAATTATCAGATGAACATCAAAAGAAAGGAACCAAGAGTTCCAGCCTGAGCACTGAGACCCAAACAACAAAACGAAAGCAAGTCAGAAAGTTTAGTGATTTTGCTACCAGCTACAAAATTAATCTAACTTTTATACTTGTATCTCCTTTAGTTGGAATCCTCTTCCTTACGGGTTTACTAGTAATAATCGGAGGGGCTATTGCCCTCTTTACCGGGGAATTAATAAACCTAATTGCTTTTGGTGGCATTATTCTAGGTATAGTTGTTTCTACCTTGTTCGGGCTAGCAATTGGTTATGTGGTACAAATCATTCGCTATATTGCTACCACTTATGAAATACGTGAGAGTTCAATTTTTGAAAGGTTTAGTTTTCTAAACCGCTACTCTAGAGAGTTTACACTAGATAAAATTACTGCCATTAAGGTAAGCAGAGGGTTAGTGCAACGTATATTTAATGTGTGTACTATTGAATTCTATTCAATTGGCTCTAATCATCATATTGCTTTCCGTGATATTTCTTATATACCTGAAGATATTCTGGAGTTGCGTCGCAAATTAGATATTCAAGATATTGATCAAAATACGGAGCTTATTTTAAAGCCGAATTTCACCCTCACTAATTGGATCTTAGCCTCTTTACCCAGTATTATAGTTAGTATTCTTGTAGCTGCAGCTATGGGGGCTATTATTCTGACCTCTGGACCAACTGCTACTTTGATATATATAGGTATATTAATATTCGGATTAGCCTCGTTTGCTTTGGTACTAACCATTCACTATTGGTATCAGAGGACTGTATCACTGAGGGTTACCTCAGATTATTTAGTATTTGAGGGCGGAATTTTTACGTTAATTGAACATTTTGCTGCTTTAGAATATGTTAAGAATACCACTGCAGTAAAATTCCCTGGGGTGGATACGGGGATAGTAACCTTTGACGTTGCTGGAGAGGTTTACAACCAGACTCAGCAACAGCAGCAAGCACAATGGCAAGTGAATCAAACTGGTAACCAAGCTGGGAATATCTCTATAAATCATAATAAAATAACAGTTAACTATATTGATAACGTCTATCAAGAGGTGGATAAAGTCGACCAAAAAATAGCTGATGAGGAAGGGATGAATGCTGGTGCAAAAGACTTCGACACCGAATTAGCTAGCGCCAAACCTTCTCTAACTCAGGCAGGTTTAACTACTGCCTTTGTGTCTTTACTTAGCGTTGTGGGTATTCCTTTTTTGATTTTAACTTTACCTCTGGTACTTTGGTATGAGAGTACAAAGCACTATAGTGTTAGCAAGTTTAGATTGAATTTTGTGCGCGGCATTGTCTATGAACGCCGTACTACAATTGTAGCCGCGCAAATAGACCATCTAGAAATCAATCGCAACTTTATGAATCAAATATTTGGTACTGGAAATATTCAAATAAATACAGAGGGAAGTAAAGGTGTAGAAATGAATATTGCCAATACTCCTAGCTACAAGCAATTCTACGAGCAGGTGAAGAAAACTTATAATACAGAGGATTAGAACTACTTTTCCTCCCAAACCCAAATACCATCCCATTGCTCAGGGGACTGGACTTGAAGTTGCTTACAACGATCATGTAGTTTAAGACATGCTTCATCTTGGCCGCATTCCAGCAGAGCATCAATTGCTCTAGAAAAATCTCCTGCTTGATAATAAGAAAACGCAAGCTGATATTGATCCCTTAACTGCCTATTTTGTTCACTATCTACCAGAGGCGGGACTGTAAAATAGTATGTGTAAATAACGAGTCATACTTAAATTTTTAACAG
>CAYUPY010000024.1:0-17887 GCA_964446595.1 uncultured Candidatus Saccharibacteria bacterium
TCATTTACAAAGGTTATTATACAGATCACTGTATAACCGTAGGACTTGGCAAGGTAGCAGAGGAAGATGAAAGGTTGATGCGAGTAGGGAAGCTGGCAGTAGAGACAGCCGTTAAAAAAGCTGTTTCAGGCAATACTACAGGTGATTTAGGGCACGCAATGCAAACTACTACAGAGCTGGCTGGTTTCAACGTATTGAAAAATTTTGTTGGGCACGGAATTAATAGAAAGTTGCACGCAGAGCCGGAAATTCCAGCATACGGTCGTCCAGGTAGAGGTGCTAAACTTAAGCCAGGAATGGTACTTTGTATCGAGGCTCAAGTAGTTGCAGGTAATGACGAAATATACATCGCCGATGACGGGTGGTCCGTGTTGACTGTTGACGGGAAAAAGGGAGTAATGTTTGAATTTATGGTGGAAGTATTAAAAGATGGCAACCGAATTCTCACAGACACAAGAAATTGGCCACTATTTAAGTGATTAGGTGTTGTGAATAATTGTGTGATCTGTTAAAATCACCATGCTTTAAGCAGATTTATGGCTAGGAAGACAAATCAAAATAATACTAAGAAGCAATCGAGCAAGAAGCCATTACGTCAAGAATCTGAAATTAGTGAAGATAAGAAAATACAAGTTGAGGGAGTTGTAGTTGAAAATTTACAAGATACAAATTATTTAGTAGAAATCCAAATGGGGGAGCTTAAGCACAGACTTACAGCCTATCCAGCTGGGAAAATGAGAACCTACTATAGAGGAAGAATTAATCTTGGTGATAAAGTCACAGTTGAGATTGATCCACAATACAATATAGATTTAGGTCGAATAATTAGAAAACATAGACCAGAAAGGTACGAAAATAGAGCAGCATGAAAGTAAGATCAAGTGTAAAAAAAATGTGTCCTAATTGTAGAATTGTAAAACGTTCCAAACGTGGTTCAAAACCAGGGGCAAAGAAAAAAATCGTAGTAATGGTTATTTGTAAAAATCCTAAACATAAACAAAGACAAGGTTAAAAAATATGGCAAGAATAGTAGGAGTTGATATTCCAAACGAAAAAAGAATAGAAATAGCATTAACTTATATTTATGGCATAGGGACAGTTACATCTCAGAAGATTTTAGCTGAGACCAAAATAGACCCAAACACTCGTACTAAAGACTTAACTGATGAACAGCTATCTAAGCTGTATGAATACATTGATAAGAACCTAACTGTTGAGGGTAGTTTAAGGCACCAGATTTTCCAATACATCAAAAGATTACGTGATAACAGATCTTTCCGAGGACTACGTCACAAGAGTGGTCTACCAGTTAGAGGTCAAAGAACACGTAAGAATGCTAAAACAAGAAAAGGTAAAAATAATCCAATTGCGACAGTTAAAAAAGGCTAATGGCTAAGAAAAAGAAGAACAAGACACAAAAAGTAGTTAGAAAAAAAGAGTCAGTTAAGAAAAAGAAGAAGAGATTAGACTCACCAAAAGTAAAGGTTGTTGTTAACTCATCTTACAACAACACCATAGTTGCTGTAACTGATTACGATGGTAACGTAATCTCCACAAGTAGCGGCGGTTCAATGGGCTTTACCGGTAGTAGAAAAAGTACTGGTTATGCCGCAACTCGCGCCGGGCAAGATGCTGCTAGTAAAGCAATGAAGTCCGGAGCTCAAGAAGCAATAGTAATAGTTAAAGGAATTGGTGAAGGTAGAAACTCAGCAGTAAAAGGTATTAGAGCTGCAGGGTTAAGAATTACCTCACTATCTGATCACACACCTATCCCACATGGTGGTACAAAGCCACGTAGGATGCCTAAGAAATAATATTAATCTGTAGAAACTTTTAATGGCAAGATACACAGGACCACAATGGAGAATTAATAGACGCGAAGGAGCTACCGTAATAGGTACTTCAGAGAAGTGGAAGGCAAGACCAGGGAAGCCCGGCGACCACCCACGAGGTTCTCGTTTGTCTACTTACGGGGTTCAGTTCCGTGAGAAGCAAAAAGTAAAAAGAATGTATGGAATGATGGAGAAGCAGTTTAGACGTTTCTATCAAATGGCCCGTAAGGCTAAAGGTAACACTGGTACTAGATTACTACAGCTATTAGAGCTTAGAATTGACAATGTTGTATTTAGACTAGGTTTAGCCAAGACTCGTACTCAAGCACGTCAAATGGTTAACCATGGCCATATTCTTTTAAACGGAAAAAAGCACACAATTCCATCTACCATATTAAACCCTGGTGATGAAGTTGAGCTATCAAAGAAAATTCAAGAGTCTGATCTTACCAAGATTCTAAAAGAAGAGCTTAAGAACGTACAAGTACCAGAGTGGCTAAAGAAGCTAGCAAATGGTGGACAAGTTGTAGCTGAGCCTACTAGAGAAATGATGGATCAGTCCATTAGAGAAAGATTAATTATTGAGCTTTACTCAAAATAAATTAGCTATTATTAAGATTATACTCATGTTCCCTATCAACCAATTCAAAATTGAAACAATCTCTCAGAGTAATAACCAGGGCTTATTTGAAATTGGTCCTCTGCCAAAGGGATACGCAAATACAATCGGCACTGTTTTGCGCCGTATTTTACTCTCCAGTATTCCAGGAGCAGGTATAACTGCAGTAAGAATGGGCGGAGTTCAACATGAGTATACAACTTTAGCTGGCCTAAAAGATGAAGTACTAGCAATAGTATTAGCTATGAAAGAAATCTCTGTGATTAGTCACAGTAATGACCCAGTTGAGCTAACTCTAAAGAAAAAAGGTAAAAAAGGTGAAGTAACTATAGTTACTGCAGCTGATTTTGAGTCTAACCCGATGGTAGAGATTGTAAACCCAGATTATCAAATTACTACTTTAGCAGACGAAAGTGCTGAACTAGACTTAACTGTAATTGTAGAAAAGGGTATCGGCTACACTCTACCTGGCCAAAACAAGCGAGAAGAAGTGGGCTTGATCCCGGTTGATGCTATTTTTAGCCCTGTAAGATTAGTTTCTGTTAAGTCACAGAATGCACGTGTAGGTCAACAAACAGATTTAGACTCACTTGTACTTGATATCATCACAGATGGAACTGTATTGCCACAAGTTGCAATCCACCAAGCTGCTGAAATATTAAATACTATGAGTGAGCACCTAGTACAGAACACTAATACTCTACTAAACAGCAAGACAGCTGGTCTAGCAAATAAGTCAGACCTACCAATTGCTGAGAAAGTTGAGGAAGTAGATGAAGGCGTGACTCCAATATTAGTTTCTGACTTGAGTCTATCTACAAGATTAACTAATGCTCTAGTTAACAGTGGATATGAAGATCTAAACCAATTAAATGGTTTAACAGAAGAAGAAGTTCGTAACATTAAAGGAATGGGAGAAAAATCATTTACTGAGTTATTAGATATTTTGAAAGAAAAAGGTATAACGTTAATTTAAGAGGATGAACAATCAGCCGAAAAAACCAAAAATGCAAGGCAAGCATGCAGCTCATCGAGACTCAGTATTGAGAGCGCTTACCTTGGAGTTAATTAGAAACGAGCGGTTACAGTCAACCCCTACAAAGGTAAAGCTGTTAAAACAGAAGTTTGATAGACTTGTTACAAATGCTAAGAAAAGTACTGATGCTAGTAAAAGACATGTGGCAAGCTATTTAAGAAACAGTAAAGCAGAAGAAAAGCTATACAATGTGCTTTTACCAAGACTACAAGGTAGAAACTCTGGCTATACTAAAACAGCAAGAACACTACCTCGTAAAGGGGACAATGCCGATCAGATGATTATCATGGTGCACGGAGCCGAGATTCGCAAGAAACAAAGTCGACTTCAAAGAGCATTAGGGACTACATCTAAGAAGAGTGAGACAAAAGATACAAAAACAACTGAAACTAAGAAAGCTAAAGCTGCAACTGCAAAGAAACCAGTAAGAGCTACATCAAAAACAGCTACTTCCTCTCAAAAGAAGGAAAGCGTGAAAAGTGTTAGACGTAATTCAAAATAAATAAATATGGCAACAGAAGTAAAACGAAAAGTAAAAAAGTATCAGCCAAAAACAGTTGGTGCTAATCAAATCGAAGAAGAATGGTTCGAGATTGATGCTGAAGGAAAAAGACTTGGATTAGTAGCATCTACAGTAGCTGAGTTGCTCTTGGGTAAGAATAACCCACTAATGAGAGATTATCTGATGCCAAAGAACAAGGTAATAATTGTAAATGCTGACAAGCTAGACATAACGGAACAGCGTAAGAACAAAGTGTACACCCGTTACTCAGGTTACCCAAGTGGATTAAAGACAGAGACTTTGGGCGAAGTAATGGTGGCAAAGCCAAAAAAGGCTTTGGAAAGAGCAATTAAAGGTATGCTACCTAAGGGTTCAAGAGGTCGCAAGATTTTTAGCGATAACTTGAAAGTGTACGCTGAGCCTACTCACGAACATGAAGCCCAGCAACCTAAGAAAGTAACGATTTAAGTAAGAAATATATGGTAAATAAGACTACAAAAGAAAACACAACTGGTACACCAATTTACTACTATGCATTAGGTAGACGAAAGACAGCTACCGCAACAGTTAGAATCTTTGCAGAACCAGGAGACAGTGTAATCAATGAGAAAAAAGTAGACGAGGTATATCCTCATCAACATGAGCAGCTTAAACTAGAATTACCGTTTACTACTGCTGAACTTGACCCAAAACAGTATCACTTTACTGTTAAAGTAAAAGGCAGCGGTCAAAAAGCTCAGTTGGATGCAATACAACACGCTATTTCTAGAGCTATTGTGGTCATGGATCCTACTTTAAAACCTTCACTTAAGAAAGAAGGTTTACTAACACGTGATCCAAGGATGGTTGAAAGAAAGAAGCCAGGTCTACGCAAAGCAAGAAGAGCAGAACAGTTCTCCAAGCGTTAAAAAAAGCTTCTCAAAATATTTGCTAAATTGCGATATACTGCCCTATGCGAAAACTATCGCGAATTATTATTCTATTTGCTGTAGCAATACTTTGTGCTCTATGGGCACCTTGGAATGCCTGGAATTTAAATATCCCGGGCCTTCTTGGTATTTCTAGCAGTGAAAGTGTGTCTAACTTGCAGGTCAGCTCGTTGGCTGGCGAAATAGAGGTCTACATAGATGATGACCCAACCCCAAAAGCTACAGCCACTCCTGATGCTTCAGCGGTTATACCCGGTATTGCTGTTGGTAGCCACCAAGTAAGGTTAGTACGTAAGAGTAATGTGGAAGGTGCTTACTGGAGTTATAATCGTGTTATCGAGTTTGTCCCCAATGTAGACGTTATCCTTGCATACGAACTAGGACCTACTAAAGAATTCTCAGGAGGACACTTAATTTACGCACAGAGCGGAGCCCAGGAAGATACCGGCAGCAAAGTGGAATTGGCGGTGACAGCCAATGTAGATGAAGCAGCTGTTGCAGTAAACGACAATTTAGTTGGGCAAACTCCTATTACAAATTACACCTTAGGTGTAGACGCACAGCAGCGATTGTCAATTACTAAGCCAGGCTACGAATCTCAGCAATTCCTACTATTTCCAGAAGATACAAACGAAAGAGAGAAATTGGCTGGATATAAATTGCTAGTAGAAGTAGACTTGTTTTTACAACCTTTACCGGTTGAGAAAAACTAAAATAAACAACTGCCATGATTGATAATAAAATTAAGAATACAATCAAGTACCCAACTTCACTAGTTATCAATGGGGTATCTAATTTAGGTTTGGAGCTAGCTAGTTCATTGCTGGAGCAAGGTGGTTATGTAATTCTGGTTGATGCCGTAAACGAGAATAACTTCTATAAGATTGTTGATTCAATAGGTGAGAATGCTTTGGTAAGTTTTATTGACTATGCTGATATTCCTTACCTTGAAGAAGATATTAGAAGACTAGACTACACTTTTTACCTGCAACATGAAGTTGAGGATCCATACGCTACCGTCTCTACCCAAGCTTTTCTGCGGATGGCTAATTACCTAGATGCAGTTTTGGCTTTAAACGTTAACTTTGAAGCAAAGTTCTTGCTGGCCACATCACTAAGAGCTAGTTATGAATTAATGCGGCTAGAGTTTGATTCTGTGGCAGCCCATGCCTCTCGGACACAACCTCTATATCTAGAGATGGATATTCATAAGTACGCGGAAAGTTTGACCCTTGAGTACGTAGAAAAAGCAGATTTAGCGGGAAGAGTGGTAAGAGTAGGTGAAATTATTGGTGATGGCCTAGATTTAGGTAAAAATACTGTGTTTAACAGGCTACTTGTACAAGCGGTACGTGGCGAAAAACTCCAAGTTCCAGGTGATGGTCTAGATACTGAGTATTACGTGCATTTACTAGATAGCGCATATGGGATAATTAAAGCCCAGTTTAGCCCTCAGACAGTGGGACAAGTGTATTCCATTGCATATGATGTACCTATTACGAATCTTTCCATAGCATACAGACTCCAGGAACTAGAGCCAAACGCGCGCGATATTGAGTTTGGACAAGAAACAGGGCCTAATACCGGAAACAGCCTTAGATTACAGAGGAAAGCTGCCAGTCTTTCCAAACTTGGGTGGCAGCCACGAATTGAGTTTGATCAAGCTGTATCTGAGTCCATAGTGGCTGCCAAGTCTGCTAATCTAGATAAAATTATTGATTTTGGTAATGATGAATCAGGCTTTCTTGGTAAAGTAAAATCATTCTTAGCTATCGCTCAACAGCCGGAAGAAGCAAGTATGGAAGAAGAAATAGGCGGGAATCCGGTATCCAGATTAATTGCTGAACGCCAACATCAAGAGAGGGTCAGAGCCCAGTCGTTTGACCGTGCAGATGATTATCTTAAGCAGAGAAGGCAAACACGAGATCTCACCTTTGGAGAAAAATTGCAAAACTTTATTTGGCGGCAGTTTCAGAAAATACAGTCATCTTTTAGTTTTTTGTCCGAAACTACTCCAGCCCAGTTCTTTTTAGGGATTATCTTTACGTTAGTTTTAATTTTCCTTTATTTTGGATTATTCTCTCCTGTCCTGGTGCTAGCAAGAAATGGCATTATTCTAAGTGAATCAATAGATGGGTTAGCACTTGAAATTCAGTCTAACGACTTTGTTGCGTTAGAGGCTACAACTAGTAGAGTAACTCAGTTAGTAGGTGAAAATGAACAAATGTTGGGTAGGCTAAGGGATGTGACCGCAATTTTAGGAACAGCACCGTTATTTGAAGATGCACTAGAAATAAATGGATCCTACAAGTTAATGGCGGATGGAGCAGCTGAATTGAGTTTTGCCACACGCCCTCTTGGTGATTATCTGAATTCCTATACTAACAATTTAAGGTACCGTGGAAATGCGGACAACTATATTGGGATTGGAAATACAAGCAGTTATGGCGCTTCCTTAAGTCTCCTGCGTGAAAGATCTGCCTTCCTAGATACAGGTAAAGAAAAGCTAAGCTTAGGGATTGAAGCGTTGCGATCGCTGGGTGATGACAATTTTTTTTCGCAATATTTAGGAAGTATTAATTCGAAAATAATCTCTGAGGCAGAGAGGGTCGATGATTTTGCTGATGCTATATACTACCTACCAGAAATTTTAGCTGTTGATAGCGAAAAGCGTTATTTGATTATGCTCTTGGACAATACTCGTCCAATGCCATTAGGTGGAGAAATTGCCGCAGTCGCTGAGCTGGCAGTCAAGGAAGGTGCAATAGTTGATGCCAAGGTAGTGACGGCTGAAAGTATTGATTTATCAGCGCAATCTCTGCCCACTTTTACGTCTGAGATCTATGCTACCAAGAGTCCAGAAGTCAATTTCAGTTCACTTGACGAAACAAACGATAATTTAATACTCGCAGACGCTTTAGATAGTGCTTGGCGCAGCTATTATGGGACCGAACTGAATGGTGTAGTGCTGATTACTACAAGTGGGCTGGAGGCGATGCTGCCTGAGCGTGGGAGCGAGCAGTTTGTGAATGTGGAAGGGGTCGATTTTGATAATACCAATTTAATTTCTAAGCTAAATGCTCTGCAAGGTAGTGCAGGAGCAGCAAGGCGTAATGATCTCTTAGCCCAACTACTGGCCCATACACTGGTCAGTAATCTGGATTCTTTAACTACTGCATTTGATGATGTAGTGCGCGATTTAGCTGCGCTAAATCGCGCCGAAAACCTTCTCTTTACAGCCGCAGACCCTGCACTTACCCCTCTAGTACTAGAGTCTGGAACAGATGGGCAGCAGAGCAATCGTGAGGCAGACGTTAATCTAGAGTTCTATGTTGTAGCTGACCCTCGTATTAGTAATGCTGACCGGTACCCAAACCTAACTCAATCTAGTTTGGTGGAAATTGCTGCTGATGGAACAATACTGTATGAGAGTGTGTTACGCTTTCCGAGTGTGAATAATATATCGAGTGCTATAGCATGTTTGCCGGCTATTGCCACAAATATTGAAGTAGTGGGTTTTACAACCACTGAATATTCCGTTAAAAAAGTAAGTGACGGTATTTGCTTAAATTTACCGACAAGTGGTATAAATGAAGTAGCACTCAAATGGCAAGTGAGTACACTTGCTCGTGATAACGAAAATGAGTATAATCTGAGTCTGGCTTTTAGTAAACCTACTGGTATAGATATGACCTCAAATGTGGAGGTGCAGTTGGCTTCCAATTTGGACCTAACAGCCTTAGAACCACAAGTTTCGGTGGTTGCTAATCAGTTTGGCTTAACAGAGAATTTAAGCCAAGACCAGATAATAAATTTATATATCACTAAATAGATAAATGGCACCAATACAAGATGACAACCAGCAGAACACGCTAATGGTGACTCAAGACGGTCTCTTAGAGATGCAGAAAGAGTTGGAAGAGCGTATCACAAAGCAAACCGAGATTGCTACAGAAATAGATGAAGCCCGACAATTAGGAGATTTGCGCGAAAACGAACCTTATCAGAATGCGATGCAGAAGAAGGAGATCAATGATGCTCGTATTGAAGAACTTGAATACATGATTAGTGTGGCCCAAGTTGTTGATGGCGATCACGATGGTGTGGTCGGTATCGGCAGTAAAGTGACTATTATCAGCGGGAGCTCTAAACGTGAGAAGCAAGTCACAATTGTGGGTAGAGAAGCAGCTCAAGAAGCAGATCCAACTGAAGGTAAAGTTTCTATTGATTCTCCTGTCGGTAGCGCCCTCATTGGCCATGTAGCAGGGGACAAAGTAGAAGTAGATCTACCTGTTGGTTCAGTTACCTACACAATCAAAGAGGTTGCTTAAACATTCTAATCAGATATACTGTATCTGATGGAAAATCACCCCGTACCAAAAAACGTATTAACTGTGGAGTTCAAACTATTTGGTCCACTTACAGTTAAACAGTTTGCCCGACTATTAGGGGTGGCCACGGGGTGCTTAGTTCTCTACATTATCCCTATACCTAAACTGATTTCGATACCCACTATTATAGTAGTGGCTATTTTAGGGACAGCTTCAGCACTGTTGGAGGGGTTTGATGTAAAGATAATGGGAATGCTAAAGGCAATCTTTACTTCCACTCAATACGTATGGAAAAACGAGCATGATGTTCCTGAAGTTCTGAGAGAAGAGTTAAAGAAAGAAGAAAAGACGCAGGCTAAAAAGACACTGAAGTCTTCACAGGATGCCGAAGAACTAAACGAACTATCGATAGACAAGATTTTAGATGCTAGAGCTAAAGCTCAAAATTTAAGTGGTGATGGTGCTACTCCAACTAAGCCTAAAATTGCAAACGCAATGGTAAGTAGCAGTCAAAATGCCAATTCTACTTACGAAAAGGATGATTTGGAGAGTGATAATTTTGCTCAACTGTACAAACAAACATACGGCGAGACTACTAATTTAGATGATAGTACAAGACGTCGTTCGGCCAGGGAACTACTTCCACCAGTACAAAAGGCATCTGGACTGGCCAGTACAAACACACCTGCAGACCTAATGCAATCGGGGCAGAATATGCAAACCGTGGTACAGACAGTACGTAATAATGCGCCACGTCCGCAAATGAGTCAACCAGAAACAACACAGGTAATCGTGCAGCAATTAAGCGATGAGGAAAAAGCCGCGCTAATTACTAAGCTAACCGGCGAAGTGAATGAATTAAGGTCATTAATGCAAACCTCGGACCCTGAGGCTAGAAAAGAGATAACTAATGCGATTAAAGATAAGTTTGGTCAGCTTCAGACCCTAATTGGGAAGAAAGGAAAAGAAGCTGCAGATGCAACTGGAGTAAACGCTATCTTTGGTGTGGTGGTGACAAACGCGGAGCAGCCAATTCCTGGGGCAAATGTAGGAATGATCTCAGAAGAAGATCCTAGCAATCTACTTGCATCTACTCAAACTGGCAATGATGGACGATTTAAGCTTGATTTAAAAGAGTTGAGCGTAGAAAAGTTGGGGAATGTGGTTATAAGAGTTGCTCATCCACAATTTAGTTTTCCCGATTTTAAGATTAATCCTAGCCAGCAACAGCTACCTGCATATAAATTTAAAGCCAAATAGTTGTAAAGTATAAAACTGCCCATGGGAATTTTTGACTCTAAACAAATAAGTACACAACAGCACCTAGATATAGAAGATATCCGCAATGATCTAGTCGTATTGAAAAACGGGCGCGTATCGGTAGTGCTGGAAACAACTTCTTTAAACTTTGATCTTTTAGCCGACCGTGAACAAGATGCCCGGATTTATACTTTTGCCGGGTTGTTGAACTCTTTAAGATTTCCTATTCAGATTGTCATTCGTACTCAACAGACTGACACAAGCAAGTATTTGGGATTATTAGAGGACTATAAGCGTAAGGTGGCTGCATCACCCCTACAACAGCAAGTAGAGATTTATCAAAGCTTTATTCAGAATTTGACTAATAACACACAAATTCTTAACAAACGTTTCTATGCAATTGTACCAACAGTGACGTCTGCCCCGGTAGTTAAGAGCAATCCTCTAAAAACTCTGTTTGGCAAAGATCAAAAAATCGTAAATATTGATGAGCTAGTAGAAAAAGCAATGGTAGAACTACAGCCAAAACGCGATCATTTAATCAAACAGTTTGATAATATGGGACTTTTAGCTAAACAGCTAAAAAACGATGAACTAATTAAACTCTATTACTCGATTTATGAACCTGACAAGGCTGGCCTCGAAGTCATGACTATGAATGAAGATAGTCTAAGTGGCGCACTAATTAACTCGCAATCGCAGTAAAGATATGGGATTACTTGATTTTATAAAACCAAAAACTAAAGGTAAGAATAGTCAAAATAATAATAAAGTTCTATCTTCTGAGGAGTTTGCACGATTACAACAGCAAAAAGAACTACACGAAGCGCAACTTTTGGCTAAACAACAGGTACAGATGGCGCAGCAACAGCTGCGCCATCAAGCAACAGTACAACAACGCCAAGATGTAGGTACTGCGAAGCAGAGAGCAACTGGCGGCTTTTTAGGAGGGTTAAAAGGTCTATTAGGTGGCGGAAAAAAGAGCCAGCGCGCAGCGGCGGCGCAGCCGCCGCTGCGCGCGGCAAACGCGCAACCCACTTCCAATCAGAATTCACGTGAACAGGAAGCAATCAAACAATTTGCGCAAGGACTAGTCGATGTAAAAGACATTATTGCTCCATCGGCTATCGAGGTTGATTTCAATCATCTAATTATAGGTGGGAAATTCTTTAGATCTTATTTTGCGGTAGATTATCCTACCTATGTAGGGCCTAACTGGTTGTCTCCTTTAATTAATTTTGAATATCCTGTAGACATTAGTACTTTCTATTATCCGCGGGAAACAGCTGATATTCTAGAAAGACTGAAAAGAAAGATTGCAGAAATGCAGGCAACACTGAATCTAGAGGCAGATGCTGGTAAGCAACCTGATCCTACTATCAAAGTCAGGCTTCAGGATGCGCTTAACTTGCAACAGCAGTTAGCAGCTGGAAATGAAAGATTTTTTCAGTATGGGCTGTATTTGACTATTCACGGTAATGATCTTAAAGAGCTGGAAAAAGTAGGTAAGAACTTAGAATCAACCATGGCTTCACTAGGTGTGATTATTAAACTAGCCACTTTACAGCAGGAGGAGTGTTTTCAGACCACTTTGCCTTACGGGTTAGATAAGATTAAGCAATACCGTAATCTAGATACTACTTCAATTGCGACTACCTTTCCGTTTGTGTCTGCAGATTTGACCATGGAAAAAGGCGTGCTATACGGAATTAATTTACACAACCGCAGCTTGGTAATCTTTGATAGATTTTCGCTACCTAATGCTAATGCCGTTATTTTTGCTACTTCAGGAGCAGGTAAGTCGTTTACCATTAAACTTGAAGCCTTGCGTTCTTTAATGATGGGGATCGATGTGATTATTATTGATCCTGAACGTGAGTATGACAAACTATGTACTACAATTGGTGGTTCTTATATTTCGTTTTCACAAGATGGTGATCAAAAGTTAAACCCTTTTGAAATGTCAGGGCTTTATGGCGACGATGAAGATGAACTGCGATTCAAAATTCTTTCCATGACAGGTTTGGTGAAAATGATGATGGGTGGGCAATTGCAGCCAGAAGAAGGTGCTATTTTGGATAGAGCAATGATCCTTACCTATAAAGAAAAAGGAATCACACCTGATCCACGCACTCACCGTAATGAGCCACCATTGCTGGAAGATTTGTACAAGGTATTAAACTCCATGGCAGAAGAGGAAGCTCACTCTATGGCTATGCGCTTAGAAAAGTACGTAAGAGGTTCAGCCTCAGGTATTTTTGACCGTCAGTCTACTGTAGATTTGCAAAATACGTTTACAGTGTTTAATACGCGTGATTTAACAGATGAAGTTCGCCCACTGGCCATGTACACCATGTTGGATTTTATCTGGACCAGAATTAAACGGGATCGACGTAAACGTCTACTCATAATCGATGAGGCGTGGTTGATGATGCAATATGAAGACGCAGCAAAGTTTGTGTTCTCAATCGCTAAGCGGGCTCGTAAATATGCCTTAGGGCTAACAGTGATTAGCCAAGATGTCACAGACTTCTTGGGCTCGGATTATGGAAAGGCAGTAGTTACTAACTCTTCTATGCAATTCTTGTTAAAACAGTCACCAACTGCCATAGATACATTGCAGAGTACTTTCTACCTAACAGATGGTGAGAAACAGTTTTTACTTTCTGCAGGGGTAGGAGAGGGTATCTTCTTTGCGGGTGCAAACCACGTAGCCGTACAAGTTATTGCCTCTGAGAGTGAATACAACCTAATCAACACCAATCCTAATGAACTTCTCGCTCAGCAACAGCAAAGTCAGGAGCCACCAGATATTATGCAACAGGCAAATCAGCCTCAGTAAATTTACAAAAATCGCTTGTATGTAAATTATTTGTCTGATAATATTGACTGTGACCTTATTACGGCGGCAATAAAATGGAAAATATGGGGCAATATTCCAGTACAGCTCCATATGATCGACAACCAGCTTCTTTACCACCTTCTCAAATTTCCCAGCCAATTGTAAATCCAAATGAATACCTAATAATACCTGTCTCCGAAAAAAGTGAACTGGCTTCGAAATATAAATTACCTGGACTAACGCTTCGCTACGTAGTGCGACTACCAGAAAGCGTTATTGGAGATGAGCTACTCCTAGCAGGATTTAGTAGAAATTTAAGAATAGCGGCCATTGCGATTCAGAAGAATTTTCATTTGGAATTAAGGATGTTAGGAGGATACCCTTGCTACTTAATCTATAAGAGGGAAAGTTCATTAGATATGAGCCGGAAAGTACGCGCAAATGCTCACCACATTCTCCCTTCGTCCCTAATTAGGTCCACACGAATTCAATTTCACCAAGGGTCTGCTGAGCAAAGTGAATTAGTAGAGGATACATATATGGATCTGTTTAATTTAATATTTTATGGCAATTTTGATGTTTCAGAGAATAATGTATCTAAGCAATTATTCCAGACACTAATTCGTGAACAAGACGATCAAGCATATCATTCCTTTCCCTTCCTCTGTATTATTGCAAGTGATTCACATGATAATCAAACCTCGTTTAGTAGGCTATTTAGCGTGTCATCCTCACAGCGCCGCCAAGCTTTGCGCCAAGCTATAATCGTGCTCACTCAACTGGAAAATGGTAGGGATGTGCTGCAAAGAGTTAATGCGGAATATATACAATTGGCTACAGAAATAACTATTTTTATGTCGACTTTTCTAAAGAATTTGGCTTTTGTGTTACAGTATAACAAGTGCCCCGAAAAAGTACCCGGGAGTGTTCCGGCCAACTTAGCCGCTGAACTTCAGGGTGGGATAGTACTTGCTCATAGTTTAGAAGAGGATATTATAGGTCTATTCTCACCGCTTAGTGGTGGGGATCACTCCAGACTTGTAGCTCAAGGGATTGCAGCTGCGGCACTGGCAACCTTGAAGATCGAATGGCAAAGCATCGTAGCAGAAGTGTTTCAACTTAACAGTGGTATGATTGCCAGAATTAACGAAATTAATCTGTGGAGAAGAAGTATGGCAGCACGTATACCTGACACCGAAATGGACCAAATTGCCGACCTTTTGATTGACGACGGTAGCGCAGAAATTTAAGTGATATGTAAAAAATAATGAGCATAGACCTACTTTTGAGAGAGTATTCCCAGCTCACTGTCCCCCCGATTCAAGATGAGGAGAAAGTCTCAGAGATTTTAGGTAATAGTACATTAGTAAATTGGATTATCCATATTTACCTTACAGAAGTTCTTAATAGTCCTAAGAAGTCGCAGGCATTGCTAGTTTTGTTGTGTGATGGGAGTAATCAAGTTGCTTCTCGCGTTAGATTAATTCTTTGCGAATACTTGCTAAGGCTTATACAGGCACTTAAATCACAGCTAAACCATTTCCCTGCTGTTCACCGTCCTTTTCTTGTCTCTCACGCTACGATCTTACGAGATTTAAATAGACTTGCAAATACTGTATCCGCAATCTCAAAGCAGGAGGCGCAATTAGAAGACCTAGATAAATTGCTTATCTTTCTACAAGTAAATAGGATTAACAGGTATAAATTGTTTATAAAATGTTCTGAGCTAAGACTTAAAGCCGAGACTGTGGCGGATTCAGCAGAGAGCGAGGCTGAAAAGCTAGTAAGAGACTTATTGACACAACTTTCTGAACTAGCACTTCAAGTTTTTACTAGCAAATCATCACAGCATTTAAATGCAGTTATCTCAGAAGTGAGCTTTGCGATTCTATCTCACACTCTAGCCTTGAGGCACTTTAGCAGCTCCAGGGTAAACTTAACCATAATATTTCAAGAACAAATAATATTGTGTAACCATATATTGGGGAACATTATGGAAGTAACTGGTCAAAATAACAATGAAATTTTTTCAGAATTTCAAGCACTGCTAACTCAAATTAGTAATGAGCGCCAAGAAGGCTAAAATATTGTATTCGTACACAAAAGGCTTTAAAATCGATTATGGGGGAAGTTTCAATTAGCACAAACCTATTAGTGGTAGTTGTAGGATTGTTTCTGCTAGCAATTCTAATGCTGCTAGTTTATATTCTGCGATTCCGCCGTAATCAAGCAGTTTCCACTGATGGGAAAGCTGCAGAGCCCTTTAGACGACCTTTAATAGGGGTTTTAATCATCTTTTTTATTATCGCTACTTTTATTTCTACAGTGTACCTCAGTCAAAACGTTGAGGATGAACCGGTAGAAGAAGTGTCTGTCTCTAACACTTACAGAATGGAACTAGAGATTTCTACACAAGCAACTGTGCTCAGCAGTGATGAGGCTCGTGTGCAATTCAATGCTATTCCTAAAGTGAACGATATTCCCTGGGGAAATGGAAATGTAGTGAGTGGTGAGCCATGGGAGTTTGATATTTTCTGGACAGTTAAAGGCGAAAAAGACTTCGCTCAAATTGAACTTGATCTGGATGCTCAAAATAAAGGGGGATTCATACGCACTATCCCTCGTGGTAACTATCAAATTAAAGTAGAGATGGTATTCCAGGGAGTAACTTACTTGGAAAGTAAAAACTTCAGTATTTAAGAATCAATACATTTAACTGGTGGCTATTTTAGGCCTGAAAAAGGGCGGTAGCTGCTATAGCAGCAGTTTCAGCTTTAAGAATCCGTCCTCCTGCAAACTCTAGTAATTTAGTATTTGAGTGGAGTAGTAGTTCGTGTTCCCGAGGAGAGAAACCACCTTCGGGACCGACAATTAAAGATATCTCCATAGCCTCTAAATCTCTGAACTCATTAACATCAATAAACTCGGCTGTAAGTTCCGAAGACTCGATATTTTGCATTTCCGGAAACTGTCGTTGCAAAATTAATGCCACTTTTGTAGTGGTCTCATTTTGCAGAAATTCTGCTAGTGAAATAGGTTCAAGTAATATGGGAATATCAATTCTTTCGGATTGTTTACAGGCCTCCAATATAATCTTTTCCCAACGTTCACGTTTTCGTTCTACTGTCTTTGGGTCTTGCTGGCTGAAGTCAGCCACGATAGGACGAAAGCTGGTAACTCCTAATTCGGTACACTTTTGCAATACGAGCTCAAAGTTTTGAGGCTTGATCAGTGACATGGCAATTGTGACATGAGTGGCTGCCGCGATGCTGCCGCCTGCGGCGGCAGCATCCTCCCGAATTATGTTCGCCATTACTGCATTTTTAGTGACCAATCCTAAGTATGCTACAAAGCTGCGCTCACCGTTAAACAAAATTATTTCCTCACCTTTTTGTAGCCTAAGACTATCCCTAATGTGGCTAGCCTCATTTTCTGGCAACTTCACACTACTTCCTGGGCGTAAATTAGTTCTTTCTGTAAAAAATCTCCGCATGCCGTATTTTACTACAGACCCATGTAAACCCTAAAGGGTGATCCCTCAAATTTAAACTCTTTACTAAACCTGTTAGCCATTGCTAGCTTTTCAGCAGGATCTGCAGTAAAGAAGTGGGCATTTGTGGTTGGGTTGAAATACCTATTGATAGGAGATCCGTAGGTTGTGTTTTGAACTAAGGCGTAAAACTTAATCCCTTCATCACGAAAATCCGGATAATTATTTCTAATTCTCTCTGCTTGAGCCTCGTCAGAGACATAAAGGTGAGCCTGCGTCTTAGCGTTGTAGAAACGATAAACTGGCGTTAGTAAATTATGATTGATCGGATTGCTAGGGTATACAGAGAAAGCCTTTTTCTCGCGTTTAAACTGCGGATAGTCGGCCATTCTTTCTGGACTAGTAGTGTAGAAATGTCTTCCGGTAGAAGAATTGTAATAACGATAAACATCAATTGGGTCAGGTAAAACCGGAACTATTCGGTATCTGTATTGTCCAGGGTCGAATCTACGAATATTTAAACTTGTTTGGCTTGTACCTACCTTGCGGAATCTACAAGTAATTGATGAAAGATCAAACAAGTCACCGTCGGCAAAGTTTGTACCGATTGTGCCCCCCATCACAGCTGAGATACCTTTAATGTTTGAGTTTTTAAACTTCAATGGCGTTTGAAACACAAAGTTATCAACATACCGACCAGTAGTAATTGAATACTGTTTCTGTCTAATACTCTTCACGTCAGTAAAATCTACTGTTTTATCAGATAGATTAAAGGTATATCCGTAACTCAAGTTTTTGTTGGCATTGAAGGGCTCAATATCTGGATTAGTAATTGAGTTCCAACCCAACTCACAATCTAAAATTTCATAATCAGTAATAGGATTGCCATCAATCCTTTGGTCGTAGTAGTAATTGGCGCTCATTCTAAAAGCAGCATTTCGACCAAGATCTCGTATTTTCCCGGCCACTGGAATATCAGTTGTTTCATTTTCAGTGAGCCCGTCCGGAATTTTTCATAGCTGGGAAAAGGCAATGTAAGATAAGCA
>CAYUPY010000025.1:0-17881 GCA_964446595.1 uncultured Candidatus Saccharibacteria bacterium
AAATTATGTCTAAAAAATCTGGGACTTGACAAGTGGCGGCAAGAGCTATAAAATAAACTGAATTTTTTATAGAAAATTTAAAAATGAAAAATGAGTCTTTAATCGTAGGTAGACGGCAACTAAACTGGCAAGAACGGCGCGAACAGCAAGAACAAGTCCTTAATACTAATAATGGTCAATTAGTAGTAAACGTACCCCAAACATTGCACAAAGAAGTAATTACTATTAACGAAAAGATAGCGCTTAAGGGGGTAGTGATAGGTGGTAATGTGGCAATATTCAATGCCGTATATGCTGATATGCCATTTGAGTCAGGTGAAGATGTTATTGGTTGCAGGATTAATGATGGTGTGTACATATTCCAAACTGACGGGGTCTCACAGTCATTTTTCGGGGAGAGAGCTGCAAGAGCAGCTGTGTTAGCGGCTACTGCGTCAGAGGGTAGTAGATATGAGCAAATCTATGCGGCCATAGAGTTAGCATTGAGTAAGGTGGATAATAGTATTTCTTCAATCCCAGAAGATATCACGCCAGCCTTAAAAGCCCTTTTCTCGAGTATGGTAGAGGATGAAGAAAACATTTCTGAGACTATGTTTGCTTTTGTAAAAATTACCCCCGGCGGTGTACTAGATGTTGTATCTCTAAGTGATGGAGGCCTCTCTATCATTACGGCGTCAGGATCTGAAGAGTATCTAAAATTGGGAGAGGCAGATACTTGCGGAAGACTGATCACTGGCAGCGCTAGACAAGTATTAGGTAGCCCTAAGAACAATATAATAGGAAGACAACTAATGTCTGGTGATATTGTTTATGTTTATTCTGATGGACTTGATCAGTATACAATAAAGGTAATTGATAATCTGGTTAGGAGAGCTTCTTGGAATGAGGTGGCTGCAGTTTTAGCTGACCCAGTAATGGGAGCGACCGATGATCGCAGTCTGGGTATTTATATACACACCTAAATATGAAGGCAATTTTACGTATTCCTCGAGAGATTGGTAAGTTTTTGATTAGGATATATCAGTTTTTCTTTTCTTTTGACCACTCATTTTGGGCAAAGTATGTAAATTACCGTGTTTGTTTGCATTATCCAAGCTGCTCCGAATATACCTACGAAGCAGTAGACAGGTTTGGCCTAGTACCCGGGAGCATTATGGGCTTCTTCCGTATCATGAGATGTAATCCGTATACGAAATGCACACATGATCCTGTGCCTGAAAAATTTTCGATTAAAGCTAACTGCTAGTTAAGGTAGAGTTTCACCGTAAACCGCAGTATATTTGTTAGCTATCTGTTCCCATAGCCCTGCTATGTTACCTATGCCTTCCGAAAATAAAACCATAGTATTAGCTATTTCAGACTCATTGCGGGTCTCATATGGGCGTTGGTCAATAAACATCCTAGCCAGATTTTGAATTTGATTACGTGATATGGGCATTTGCTCCCCCAATAAAATCATCGTCTCCAGCTAGAATTTTTAATCCATTTACTACAAATCTTTTTAACGCAGGTAAACGATAATTTAGAAATTCTTCTCCGGCCAGCGGTTTGGGAGGCAAAGTAAGCCAAGTCCCAAGGTCGTATGGAAAGCCTAAGTATGTTTCTGATAGCTCCAGTGTTTCACTTTCAAACTCAATATTGACTAACAAATCACCTGACCGATACGAGGCCAAACTCTCAAGTACGTGAGGGTTTTCAGATAAGTAAGTGTTGATTTCCTCCCAATTGACAAAAGAATTTTCGTTTGCCATCCAACACATAACTCGTCCGTGGGCACTCATGGTGGCCGGACCTCTTCCAACTTCGGGAAAAGCAAATAGTTCGCTAAGTAATCCCACGTCGTCAGGATAAATGTCTACTAGATGGTAGTTTTGTGTCTTTAAGAGTTCAATATAAAGTCTTGTTCTAATTGTTTTCAAAACCTCATCACCAGGATCAATTTTGCCGTTATTTGGAACTTCTAAATGCCCAATAACCTGAGATATTTTGAGTTGGTAATTTAACAGTATTTTTAAGCAGAGCTCAACCGACTTATCTAGTATTTCAGGATTAACATTATTTGGGGTGCCTTCCATTTCTACATTTAAAGAACCCCAAAACTGCAAATTAGTTTCTTCTGTATTTACTGGTGATCCGCCAGTCGTACCGGATATGTTAATTCTATCTTTTGTAACTGCAGCCGCCTGAATAGATGTTGGGATGCCTTTTAGCATACCTACTACAAATTGACAGTGAATTTTTAATCGGTTCAAATGGGTGAGAGTAGAAAGACAATCAGTACCTCCATCTGTATGAAGAACAAGAAAAGTAGGTTCTCCAACAAAGCCCTCATATCCCTCGTCAGGTATGGATACATCGTTGTAGAGTCCAATTCTGTCTGCCAGTAGGAGAACCTTTGCTTCTCCAATCTCTACTTCTGATCGAGAAATTGTCATTGTTAAGCTCTCTATTCCTGCCTCTGAAGTCTGAGTGTGTTCGGCTACTGTTTCCTGATCTTCAATAGGAAGGTCTTCTGGTAGAACCTGCTCTGGTGAGGCTGACTGTCTATGACCTTTCATCACAGTACTTGATCCACCAGAAGCAAGAATAAGCCCAGAGCCTAATCCAAAGACAAATTGCCTTCGAGATATTTGCCTTGGTGCATTACTTTTAATCCTTTCAACTTTTAGCCATTTTAAAGGATTAATCTTTTTTGTCTCTTGAGAAGGAATAATCTCTCCGTTTGTATCTAACTTATAGCCTAACCGTCTTAATTCTTTTTCCTCCGCAAGATTCATCCTGCGAATATTCTTTTCTAAACCAGTAAGCTCTTTCATTTCAATGCATACTATAATTATTATGATAACATTCGCCCTTATATCATGACCACTAAACTCACATAACTAAACCTGCTAAACTATTGTAAATGGCAGTTAAAAGTATTCCATCAGATAAAAAAAGAGTTTTTAATCTACTAAAACCATATAAACCCCCATTGACTGGGTGGGATAAGGTGTACGATTGGTTAATTGGTAAGGCAAGAGTGATCATGATAGTAGCTGAGATTGTAGTGGCTGTTACTTTCGTAACCAAAGTTGTGGTGGACACTCAAGCCGCGGCTTTAGAGGATGAAATCAGACGTAAGGATACCGAACTTAAGGAGTTTGAGTTTAGTACCGAACCAGCTTTGCGCACCATGCAAAATAAAGTTGCTACATACAAAAGCCTGTGGAATACCGCGCCTGCATATGCCACTATCTTGGCAGAAGCTGACAGTTACGTAGTTAATCAGGGGGCAGATTTTACGTTAGGATTTAATGAAGGTACCTTTACTTTAGCCGGCGAAGATAGTGATACTAATTTAGGGTTGATAGAGTTACGATTTAAAAGTTCTGAGCTATTTAAAGAAGTAAAAACACCTGATTTTACTGCTGATGTAGGTTCTGGAGTTACTTCTGAAGCATTAATTACTGGTAAGTTAGCTAATTTGACTGGGAGAACCCAGTTGCCTTAAGGGTAAACTATGGCAAAACAAACTACTGTCCAAAAACAACTTCGAGAGTTTATTGCCACCTCTAAGGGTAAAAGTTATACCGTAACTATCGTTACTCTGTTACTAATTATGGTGCTGCTATTCTTTGCGGTTGTTCCAGCCTTTAACTCTATTTTAACCCAGGTGAGACAGAATGAAGAACGATTGGAAGCTTTGGCTGAGATTGACCAGAAACGTGAGAGCTTGCGTCTTTTGCTAAATAAGCATAATGAGAACTTGGCGGTGGCTGTAGGTTTGCAAGATTCTTTGCCAAATGAGTTAAACCAGGAAGACATAGTAGAAGACTTGGTAGATTTTTCTTCATCCTCACGAGCGGAGCTGCGCTCAATTAGATTTGTAAATCTTGCCGGGCGTAGTCGACTAACTCAGTTGTTTCAAGTAGACCCGACCATAAATATTGCACTAATTGACGGGGCAATAGTAAACCTCACAGTCGAAGGGGAGAGGAGTGAACTAAGGGCGTTTATTTTGGCAATGGAACAATCAAGAAAGATCTATAGTATTAAGAGTTTTAATATTGCTAGGGTAGAGCAGCAAGGAGATGTAGTAGGTAGAGGTCCATTCATTTTGAACCTTCAAGCAGAAACTTACTTTTGGAATGTAAATCAGGTACTATTTTAATATGGGAAAGCAATGGTTGTATTTAGTAGAAATGGCCTTTATTTTGCTAATGATGTTTTTTGGTTGGGATTTGTACAACAGTTTTGCTGGGGACCGGGCTAATTTTTCTTATAATCTAATCCCAATTAATACAAACCTTTATGAAGGACTCGAGCAGCATTTTGCATCCGATCCTAAGTACGTTGAGTATCAACAAATAGCTGATCAAATAGATCCTATAGAATATTTCCGTCCTCCCGCACCTGATTTAGAAGTAGCAGATGAAATCCCTCTCGAGGAAGCAGCAGATGTGGAAGCAAATTAGGCATTTTCTTTCATACTAGCCAGGAACTCATTGGCATCCGTTATCAGAACATCTCTAGGTTTACTACCGTTTGGAGGTCCGACTATACCGAGCTCTTCCATCTCTTCTAGTAGTCTGGCAGCACGATTAAAACCGACATTTAGTTTGCGTTGTAAGAAAGAGGCAGAACCTTTTTGAGAGTTAACTATAATCTGCACTGCCTGTGAGAATTGATCATCTTCAGAGAAAGCAGCTAATCCACCGTCAGGGTTTCCACTTCCTGGCGAAGTATCTTCAAGTATAGAAGTTACATACTCCACTTCTGGCACCTGGGTTTTAATGAATTCAACAACCCTCATAATCTCTTCTCCGGAAATGAATGGAGATTGGAGACGCTGCATTTTTGCTACACCCGGAGAATTATATAACAGGTCCCCCTTACCCATTAAACTTTCAGCACCACTCGCATCAAGGATAACGCGCGAGTCCGTGTTACTAGCCACGCTCATACCTATTCGCGCAGGTACGTTCGCTTTAATCAAGCCGGTAATAACGTTAACTGAAGGCCTTTGGGTAGCTAATATCAGGTGAATACCAACGGCACGAGCTTTCTGCGTAAGTCGTACAATAGCGTTTTCAGCCTCAACCTTGTTGGCAGTCATCATCATATCAGCCATCTCATCTATTACCACTACAATATATGGCATAGCAGCAAAGCCTAGCTTCTTATTGTATTCTTCAATATTACGCACTTGCTTGCTAGCTAGCACACTGTAGCGCTGTTCCATCTCGTTTACCGCCCATTTTAAGGCGTTAACGACCTTATCCATATCTGTAATCACAGGCGTCAGTAGATGGGGGATACCATTATAGTCCATTAATTCAACCTGCTTAGGATCGACTAATATCAGCCGTAATTCGTCAGGTGTGCGATTCATTAATAAGGTCGTAATAAAGGCGTTGGTAAGAATAGATTTACCAGAACCAGTGGCACCTGCAATTAACAAGTGAGGCATTTTTTGGATATCATCAATAATGGCTTTCCCGTCAATATCTTTTCCTATTGTCACAGGCAGGTTAGGCTTTTTCTCGCGCGATAGTTGCTCCTCCACCAATTCCCTAATTTGGACAAAATCTCTATTTTGTCTAGGTACCTCAATACCAAGATATGTGGTTCCCGGTATAGTATCTACACGTACAGCAGCAGAATCTACACCTAAGCCTAAGGCTAGAGTAGGGCTAAGTCCCGAAATCTTACTAACCTTAGTACCTAGGGGAATACTAAGAGCGTAACGCACAACTGAAGGACCGATGTATGCCTCAGCTACTTCAGCATCAATACTGAAGCTAGCCAAAGTTTGCTCAATAATCTCAGCATTTCTTTGTGTGTCTGAATCTTGCGGCTTAACTCTTTTGTATGGAGAAAGTAGTGAGATTGGAGGTAGCTTCCAGTCTGGGTATTTAAGTTCTGACTGGGACAGCCCATCTTCACCCATCTCCGCTTCTTTAATTTGCACATCTGCGTTTTCTGCAATTTCATCAAGGGTCTGTTGCTTACTACTTTGAGTGCTAGTGACAGCAGCAATCGCTTTACTTGAATCGGTGTTTTTAGTTGTCGCTTCGGCGGGTTTGGCAAATTGACGTTGAAAATCGCCGAAGCGTTTCGTAGTTTGTGGCTGTCCTGACTCTTCTTTACCTGATGTCTTTGTCTTCTTATTATCGGTTGAATTGGCAAGTTCAATATTTACTTTCGGTACATCAACTTGTGTAAACAGGGTCTTCATTCCCTTACCAAGCCAGGTGCCAAATTTCATTAGGTAATCTACTATTTTGGCTACAGATATTGAAATAGCTATTGGGGCAAATATTAGGATAGCAAAACCTAGTATAAAACGAGTGTATTGCCCAAAAACTAGAGTATCTTCAAACAGTTGAAATGCAAGTACGTAACCTAATTGTCCTCCTGCTTGACCTTGATTAGCTACTGTCTCTGCGGCTCTTTCTGAACTATACGTTGAAGCGAGAAATGCTGGCACAAGTAGCACTAAAAAACCTTGGGCGATTACGCTCCGTGACTTGGCAAAAGGAAGCTCTGTGCCAAATAATCTAAAGCCTAGGCTAAAAAGAAAAATTGAAGTAATTACTGTTCCTTCACCAAACCAGATCCTAAGTTGAGTGAACATATTAGGTTGGTTTGGTTCTACTAGGAATGCTATTAGAAATACAATGCCTCCTAATATGCTGAACAATCCAACGACTGTCCGCGTTTCTCGACTATCGTATGTTATTTCTTTCTTTTTGGTGGAACGACGTTTTCGTCGTCGCCTTCTTGCCATGCAACTATTTTATCAGAAAATGGAATTCTAATTTGCTATTATATTGCCAATGAAAGTATTAGATAAATCTACAAAATTTGCTCACCTGGGAAAACCAGGTACCAGCTTTTCCAAAGGTTTTCGGAGAAGGCTTGATAAGATTACCGAACTTGTTGATTTGGAGGGTAAGAAAATACTTGATGTTGGTTGCGGGATGGGCGTATGGCTAAATCAGTTTAGTAAATTCACTGATCCTGAAAATGTTTACGGAAGCGATATCGACCAGGACCTGATTAAGGAAATTCCCGCCGATATCGCTCCTCAAACCAATCTTAAAGTCTGCCCTGGTGAACAACTAGATTTTGCTGATAACACTTTTGATATAGTCTTTACTAATGAGGTGCTTGAGCATGTGGACGACGACCGACGCGTGGTAGAAGAGATTGTGAGAGTATTAAAACCAGGTGGAAAGTTTATTTGCTTTACTCCCAATAGAGGTTGGCCTTTCGAGCAGCACGGTATCTTTTTAGGGAAGAAATATATTTGGGGGAATATCCCTCTCTTACCATGGATGCCCAAATGGGTGCATATGCGGTTAGCCCCTCACGTTAGGAATTACAATAACAGTGAAGTTAAACGTTTATTTGATGGATTGCCGATCCAAATTATCTATCATAAACATGTTTTTTCCGGATTTGATGGACTTGTACGAAAACTGGGACCAGTTGGTAAAGGTGTACAAAAAGTGTTTCATTCAGCAGAAAAGACACCGTTACATTGGTTTGGCATTAGCCACTTTCTGATTGTAGAAAAGCTAAAAGCCTAAAAAACCTCTTAGCAATCCACTACCTCTTCTGCTAAAATTGCTGCGCATGGCAAAACGAGACTATTACGATGTATTAGGCGTAGATAAAAACGCTTCAGAAAGAGATATTAAAAAGGCTTATCGGAAATTAGCCAAACAATACCATCCTGATCGTAACAAGGATGAGGGTGCAGAGGAAAAGTTTAAAGAGGCTCAAGAGGCCTATGAAGTTTTAGCAGATAAACAAAAACGAGAAGCCTACGATCAGTACGGCTTTGCCGGTACGCAAGCCTTTGGTGGAGCAGGGAGCGGATTTGGCGCACAAGGTTTTGATTTTGGAGATTTGGAAGGATTCGGTGACTTAGGTGATCTGTTTGGCTCGTTTTTTGGAGGTGGCTTTGGAGGTTCTACCGCAGCTGGTAGGCAGAGCAGAGGAACAGATCTTCAAGTATCTGTGCAAATTGATTTCCTGGATGCGGTATTTGGCACCTCAGAAAAAATAAGCTATGACCGCCAACGCACTTGTGCTGTTTGTAATGGTAATGGTGCAGAAGCCGGAAATTTCCAAACCTGTATTACCTGTGGAGGTCGTGGGAAAGTAGCCCAGGTAAGAAGCACTATGTTTGGACAGATTCAAACGGTGACTACGTGTCCTACCTGCGCAGGTACTGGGCAAGAAATTACTAAGGCGTGTCATCGCTGTCAGGGTGAGGGTAGAGAGAAGGTAGTAGAAGAATTCGAAATAAAAGTACCGGCAGGAGTACCGGACGGAGCAACGCTACGCTTTCCTGGGAAAGGCAATGCTCCAAGATTAGGCGGTGTTGCGGGTGATTTGTATGTATCAATAGAGGTAAACCCCCATGAGAGTCTAGAGAAACGAGGGGACGACATTTACCTTGATCTAGAGATAGATGTGACTGATGCTGTGCTAGGTGCAGAGGTGGAAATTCCCACTGTGCATGGAATTCTGAAAATGAAGATTCCGGCTGGCACACAGCCCGGCAAGGTGTTAAAGCTCTCAGGCAAAGGGGGACCGAAGTTCAGAGGTTCTGGCAATGGTGATCAATATGTTCGGTTACTTGTAAAAGTACCAACTAAGCTTACTGGCAAGCAAAGTCAGCTATGGCAACAGCTTCGTGACCTATAGTAATTCTGACATTGAAATAAGCATGTATCAGCAAGTATATATTGCGATATATTTGACAAAATTGACTTCTTCTACCTATACTGTTTCACAGAACATTTAATTTACCAATACCTAATAAGTATTTTTTACAATCCCCTATATGCTATGTCTACGGGCTACTTCCGGCCTCCCAATTGATGTAGATCTGGAACTAGATCGCATCCTTCTCGACAACGTGGAACTACAATTCCAGGACTGTTACTATGTGCCACTTCAGGAAATTGTACCCACATTACTAAACAAATCACTACGTTACCCAGAGGAAGTTTATACCCAACATCGAAAAGTACAACGCAAGTCTCATACAGCAGGATGGCCAAGTGATTTTGACTATGATGTCTATTATTTGCCTTCTGGGCTACTAGGAATTGAGTACTGTAGAACGCATGTATTTAAAGCTAATGGTAAGCAGGGAAGGATTGCTAGCATTGTTCAGGTGCTCACAGGCACTTTAACAGTTCTGTTGCAAAAGAATGCCTCAAAGGATGATCCATATCGGCTTGGAGAGTCTGTAGAGAGAGCGCAACTAATTACTTTAGACGAAGGACAAAAACTTGCTATTCCTGCAGGTTATTATTATACCTTTATTAATGCCGGTGAACATCCTGTAGCTTTTGCAAGATTTGTGAAGAAAGATCATGTGGCAAATGCACAAGAGTTAGCTAAACAAAATGGCTTGGCTTTCTATCTCATCTCTAAGAACGCCAGACAGGAAATAGTAACGAATCCAAGGTATAAACAAATAAAAGATCTTCAACACGATACAAGTCAGCTTGTGAATGAGGAAGTTGGTTACAACCCAAACACACAACCTTTATACGAAGAGATACTAGCTGACATTAATAGCTATACTCAAGTAATGGCTTAATCTTTGGCGGCGGGTAGGGGATCACCATTTCCACCGCCGCCAAATCCTCCAAATAGTGAACTTCCACCTGAATTGTCTTCTTCTTCATTCTGCTCGGCAAGAGTTTTTAAATCGTCTTGAGAAGCAGGAGCTAGCGGGTCAGTATCATTCTTTGGCGTTATGTTGCCAGCTGGCTTGTTAGCAGTAACCACAGGCGTCGCTTTTTTAGGTTCTGTTACTGGCTTGGGTAACGCCTGTTCAATCGGTGTTGGTGCTTGCTGCTTATTCTGACCATTTGCCATTAAAGTTGGAATCTTGCTTGCGCTTTCTTGTGCAGCTAGGGCCTGTTTGATCTTTTGGAGGGCACTAGCTGTAGGCTCCTCAATAGTAATTTTAACTTGTAAATCATCACCTTTTGGTGAGTAATCACGGAGTAGTTTGTGAAGGTTCAACTTGGGAGTTAACGAACTCACTAATACTAAAGTTTTATTCGCAGAAATAGGCAGAGCCGTAATGCTGGCCTGTGTATCGGCAAAGAACTGAGGTGCAAACACAGGCAAAACAGTATTATTCAGCAATAACTCATAGTCTTTTTCGGTTGTAGCGGTCGATACAGTAAGCTTTTCTTCTCTGACTAGGCTAGAAGAGAGTTCTTTCCATATTGATTCTACCTCGGAATCCAAAGTACCATAGATACGAGACACTGCCGTTTTTAAGTTTGCTCCGGCTGTAATTAAGCCTTGAGTTATTCCAAAGGTTGCAGGGGTAGTGTAATAATTCCGTAAGCTATTAGTTTTCCAATAAACTCCGCTCAATAGTTCAGTTAGGTCAGGTTTTGATATTTCGATTTCCTGAGCTTTGCAGTAACTGTATACGGCTGCTGACAAGCTGTGTACGTCTTCTGTTACAAAGCGATCCGCTTCAAACCCAGTATCTTTTTTGTTAACAACATCAATGCTTGTAAGCGCGACTTCTGTTAAGTCTTTTTCTTGAGTGTTAGATAATAAGCGTAGTAAATATTTAGCTGAGCGAACTCCCACGGTATAAACTTGTTCATACGTAGTGGAAGTGTACTGCATAGTAGCCGCCTCCGGATCAATTTTCTCGCCGTTGGCATTTAGCAGTTCTAGGGTAACTTCTCCGTCGGCTTGTGACCACTTTATATCTGCGATTTCGGAGTCAATATTTTGCAGTGTGATAAATCTTTCGGCTAGTTTGATGCTTTCTACCACAGAAATTTTATCTGTACTCACAAAAGTAGCTAACTTTTGAGGTAACACTTGATAGCCAAGACTAACATCTACTTCGGAATTGTGTTTGGCTGCTAAGGTTTTTGCCAGTACTAAGGTAGCAATAACCCGATCCACATCTAAATAGCTCATTCCAGTTACTACCGCGATTTTGCCTTGTGACATTGTGTTTCTTGTCTGCATGTTCGGATTATAGCAGGCATGATAGAATTTGCAGATGCAAAGATGGCGACTATCCTTCGATTTTGATCACTTAAGGGCACTTTTGACTGTTAACATTGTATTTTGGCTGCTCTCAATCTTGATTGGCGTATTGGCAGGTGTAAGCATGACCCAGCTGTTATTTGGAGCAAACCAGACTTATAATGCGATTCTTTTTGAGTTAGGGGCGCTTTGGCCCGCTGCAGTAGCTGCAGGTGAATTCTGGAGAATAATTTCTTCTGCATTTTTGCATTTAGGAATCATTCATCTGGGACTAAATATGTTTGCACTTTGGCAGTTCGGTGGGGTGGTTTACGAGTATTATGGCGGAAAACTCCTTTTTGTTTTTTATGTGTTTTCCGCCATCGGAGCATCCTTAGCCAGCTATGTATTTGATATTGCTGGAGTAGGAGCTTCCGGAGCAGTTTTTGGGATTCTGGGGGTATTATTAGCTAACACAATTAAAAGAAATCCTTACACGCCGTCGTTTCCAATTGACCGAGAATATCTTTTTCAGATCCTAATTTATTCGTTCATAATTGGTCTATATCCCGGGCTCAGTATTAACTTGGTAGCACATGTTGGAGGGTTAATTACCGGATTTGGCTTAGGGTATTTATTGGACCACAAGATGAGTGCCCATCGCAGCAAGTTGTCTAAAAGTGTCGAAGGACCACTTTATTGGTCCTCCCTAATTTTTGTGCTCTTGTCTTTCTTCTTATTAAGCGCTAACTTTATATATGGTTTTCTGCTTACTGGGTCCACCGGGTAGTGGTAAAGATACACAATCTCGGGTATTAAAAGATAAATTTGGCATCAGCATAGTCTCTCCAGGTGAAGTGCTCCGTGCTGCAGTAGCCAGTCAACATATCTTGGCATCTCAAATTTCGCCATATATGAATAAAGGCAAACTTGTGCCTGACCACATTGTAGATGAGGCTTTGCGTGACTACCTTTCAGTTCTGAAGCCAGAGCATGTTGTTTTTTCAGGCTTTCCGCGAAGAGTGGATCAAGTTCCTTACCTGGATTCTATTGTAAAGGACTTTAAGCAAGATCTAAAAGCAGTGATTTTAATGCAAGTCCCGGATGCAATAGTCTTGGATAGAGTTGCAGGCAGACTTTACTCACCGGCATCGCATCGCTTTTACCACCAACGTTACGACCCTCCCAAACAAGCGTGGATTGACGATGAAACGGGTCAGCCACTAATTAGAAGAGGAGATGATGATCCTACATCCGTCGCAGAAAAGTTGGCAGTCCATAAAAGAGAGGTGCAACCCTTGATTGAGGAATTCTCTAGAAGAGGGATTCTCCATAAGATTGAAGCCACAGGTGGTATACCTCATGTGGCTGGAATTATTCACCGTATAGTTGCTCCATATTTTGGTGAATAAACAAGCTTAACGCATTAAGATATCCATGCTATTCTCGTGAGGGTTAACTAAAATAATATGGTATGGGTATTCATAGGTCCTCCTGGGAGCGGAAAAGACACTCAAGCTCAACTTGTAGCTGAAAAATTAAATAAATATACAGTTGTGTCCACAGGACAGGCTTTGCGTGAAGAAATAGCTGCAGAATCGCAAATTGGTAAAAAAGTAGCAGAAGCGTATGCCAGGGGAGAGCTGATGTCCGATGAAGATATGTACGAAGTTCTACTTTCCAGAATGAAAACCCTGCCAGGTGAAGACTTTATCTATACAGGCTACCCTCGTACGGTTTCCCAAATTAATCATCTTGATCGTCTATTAACTCAGCTAGATCTTGGCATAGATGGTGTGGTGTACTTTAAGTTGGAAGATGAAGAAGTCGTAGAGAGAATTAGCGGTAGGCTATACGCCCCTAAAGCACAGCGTTATTACCACGAAAAATACAATCCTCCGCAGCAGCCAGAAATTGATGACCTTACAGGCGAGGCGCTAATAAGACGCGCCGATGATGAGCCAGAGGCAGTCCGTAAGCGCCTCGCCATCTACCACAAAGAAACCGCACCCGTGCTGCAAAAACTTAGAGCAGAAAAGGCTAAAAATTTCTATGAAATAGACGCGGGCAAAAGCATTGAGGAAGTAACTGAAGAATTATTGGAAATTGTCCGTTAAGTGAGAAGCTTTATACCTCTTGTAAACACAGCGCAAAATTTACCATTTTTACAGCACTAGAGTAAGGCTGCTCACCATTATCATAAATTTCAGCAAGGAAGATTATTCGGTCCGCAATTTCGCGAAAAAGCCCTGAATTCTCATAACTTTTCATCTCTTCCCTTACTAACTGCGCAAATCCGGCTTTGTTCAGTCTGCGTAGACTGGCATTGGTACGGGAAAACATTTTGAAGATAGTTATTAACAGACCGTAGTGGTCAATTTTTACTGAGTCTTGAAAACTTTCAACATACGCTTCGCCAGTATCTTGAGTATTAGCTATGTTATTTACATAGAACATCGGCCAAGTGGTTTCTTGCCCGATTCCTTCTCCTCCTCCTTGTCTATCTGGCACTAGCATAGGGTCTAATAATAAAGGAGATAGATTAGGTGCAATTGCTAGCATGCTTACCTGTTTTGTAGGGTTAATATGACCTATGGCCACATTTGCAGGTTTCAGATCACGATGGCGCATATTTTGCCCATGTAAATTGTCCAATAATTCCGCAGTCCGTAGAGCAATTTGTACGATAGTTTCGAAAGGTATATATTCCTTAGCCTCGATTAAATCCTGTATTGTTATCCCAGCATCCTCGAGTATCATGTACGGTCTATTATTGTCGCTCTGATCATAAAATACTTCCGGAAATAATAATCGTGGGCTGACACCAGACTGTCTATAAAAGACCATATCATTACTAAAATCATCATAATAATAATCAGCATATGGGCTTTTTAAAGCGTAGTCAGAGAGACAGCGCACTATACATTTCATGCGATTACCTTGTGAATCGACCAGAACACCCCTCCACACATCGCTGGGTGTCCCGCCAGGACTTAAGTTTGGAGATTTGGGGTCAAAATTTACCGTCAAATCTCCAAGCTTAAAACTTTTCCACGCAATGTTTTCTTTTCTCTTACCCCAAATTCTAAAAACGTTTCCTATCCGGGTGTCTGTATTTCTCATACGGCAGGGATTATATCATTAGTAGTGCAGTCCTGCTAAGTCGCACAAACGTTCGTAGTAAAATTGGAACTCATCCAAACTATCCACTGTGCCCAGGTTTGTCTTGACTATACATTCGGCTAAAATTAACTTAAAGTCATCAGAAAAATCCTTTACTCGGGACATTTCTCTTAATAATTGCTGAATAGACAGGTTGCTGGTCATACTCCGTGCATCAGCGTAATTTTTAGGGTCGTTAAGTAAGAATCTACCAGTAACTAAGTAATACACAATTGCAAAAAAAGCAAAGTAATCAACTTTTTGTGATAGCAGAAGTTCTTCCTGCGGGCAAGTGGGATGTTGTGTTAACCGGTGAAAAGGAATAAACCCTAAAGTGCCATAAATTGCTTTGCCATACCTTTCCTCGGGCATTATTTCGCCGGGATCAATGGCATAGAAATCATTGTCTAGTGGGTTAAAGAGGACATTTTTAGGTTTTAAGTCACGTATCGCGTCTGCTTGTTTGTGAATTAGAACTAGTTTGGACCCAAACTTAGGGATGAAGCTTAGGCGGAGTCTGGGGTTTTCCATCAAAACATTCCAGGAATCGCGAGTGGCCAAGTGCTCACCCATATAATAAAGTACAATCGCACACTCTGAGGTCTGTTGATCAATAAGAATACCATTATAGGCAAGGGCAGGGCAGACACCGTATTGAGCATACCGTCGATGAAAGTTATACGCTTGGGCTACTTGAGTCTGCTGTTCGCTATTCTTAGAGCGCCGAATGATTATTGGCGTGGAATCTGTAGGCATAAGAGCACGTAGTATACGATTAAAGCTGCCTTCCTTTGCCCCATCAAACGTGACATAAAAACTAACTGGGTTGCCGTCCTGATCCAGGTAGCGTTGAATAGAGCTCTCCATATCTACTTTCGGTCAAACATACTTATTATATCATAGATGGGCTGTGATGTCCTGTTGTCATTGCTGCTATCCTGTAGTATTATCTAGCTAAGCAAGTCAGGTAGCTGTAAGCTGGCAAAACAAGAATCGCACACAATTCATAACCGCAAAAAGTTGCAATAGAGTGGTACCGTGGAAAATCCACCTCTGCGCCAGATTTGGCTTGGAGGTGGATTTTTTTATCTATAAAAGTAAGTATGGAAAAAGAGATTAAGCAATTATTAGCAAAGGCTCTGTATGAGTGCTTTCACGTGGAACGGGAATATTCAGAGGTAATTCTGGAACGTCCAGCTGACACTAGTCATGGTGATTGGGCTACGAATTTGGCGCTTACGTTGGCTAGGGAACTCCAGATGAATCCTCGCCAAATAGCCGAACTATTGGTGCAGAACCTTCGAAATAGTGAGAAAGAGGTCTCCGAAATAGAAAGTATTGAAGTAGCAGGACCAGGGTTTATTAACTTCACTTTAAATAAAGTTTTTTATCTTAACGCGGTTAAAAAGATTGATGCCAGTTTTGGAAAGCATAACCTTGGGCATGGTAGGCAAGTGATGGTGGAGTTCGGTCAACCAAACACACACAAGGCTTTTCATGTTGGTCATTTAAAAAGTGCAATCTCTGGGCTAGCGATGGTGAGGTTGCTAGAAAACTTGGGTTACAGTGTGGTACAAGCCAACTTCTATGGAGATGTAGGGATGCATGTTGCCAAATGTACATGGGGTGCCTTGCAAACAGACTATCAACAGATGAATCTAGCACAGATGGAACCACATGAAAGGATGAAAGTAATCGATGAGTTTTACGTGAAAGGTGCCGCTGCTTTTAAGGAAAGTGAGCAGGCAGAAGCAGAGATCAGGGCAATTAATAAAAATGTCTATTCTGGTGAACAAACCGAGGCTTATGCAGCCTATCTACAGTTAAGGGACTGGAGTTTGGAGCACCTAGACGATTTATTTGGCCAGTTAGGTATTAGCTATGATCGTCAGTACCCCGAAAGCGAACTTTTTGCAGAGGCTGTGGAAATTGTAAAGAAACACATTCCAGAAATATTCATCGAGAGTGAAGGGGCAATTATCTTCCCAGGAGAGAAAATGGGGTTAAATAACTGGGTGTTTCTCACCAGCGAAGGCCTGCCAACTTATGAAGCAAAGGATTTGGCGCTGGCATATAAAAAGTTTGCAGAATATGACCTTGATCACAGCATTATTACCACTTCAGTTGAACAGACTGCCAGATTTAAAGCTATCATTAATGCTCTGGAGCGAATCGATGATAAGTTTGTGGGGCGATACAAGCACATTCCCTTTGGATGGTTGTTAAGAGGAGGAAAAAAGCAAAGCTCTCGAATGGGCGGTTCAGTTAAGGGTATTGACGTCATAAATGAAGCAAAGGCGCATGCTGCTAACCTTATTTCGACAAAAAAAGAGTATGGGGAAGCAGAACGCAATCAAATAGTAGAAGCAGTTGCGCAGGCGGGTCTTAAATTTTTGGTACTGTCGCATGAATTCCACAAGGATATTAATTATGACCCTGATAATTTTATTACCTTAGAAGGCTTTTCTGGACCCTACGTCATGTATGCCTATGCCAGGGTACAAGCTTTGTTGCGTGATGCAAATCAAACAGACTTAGCAGCCTCAGATGAGCAACTTGTTTTGGAGAGTGCCATAGAAATGAGTCTGATACGAAAACTAGTGCAATTCCCGGAAATTACTAAAGTTGCAGGTGAAAGAATCTATCCTCATTTAATTGCTAACTATGTATACGAACTAGCCAGCGAATTTAATCAATTCTACGCCGAATTACCGATCTTAAAAGAAGAAGATCTGCAGACTAGAAGATCCAGGCTCTTACTAGTTGATAAAATTGGTCAAGTACTAAAATCCGGTCTAGGGTTACTAGGCATAAATGTCGTGGAGCGAATGTAGTTAAGAAAGTATTAGTTAATCAATATGAGTCTTTCTCTAGCCCTAGTTGCCGCAACGTAGTAAAGGTGCCGGTCTTGGGCAGAGTATTCTGCCGCTGAGATGTAGCCGACGAGCGGGATGTAGTCTGCGTCGGTGGTATGTAGCGAGGAGGCTTCCAGAAGAATTACTGTGTGAAATTCCAGACCTTGAGCCTCAGCGATGGTGAGAGTATGTGTGTTCTCATCTTCAAAGGCAAGATGTCCTATTTGGGCAAGAGTGTCTGTATATTTTGAAAGAATACCAAGTTGTGTATTTGGGTAGGTACTTTTATGTTCTTCAATGAGTCTGCGGACCATTATTTGAGCAGCCTCTGAATCAGATGTATCTACTTGTAATTGTTCAACTTCTTTACCGTGACGCGTATTCTCGTCCACAACTACATCGTAATCTAGCTCAGCTAAGTGTTCTAAAATAGGGCGTGTGTTACGGTAGACCTTTAACAGCTCTACTTTACGTTCGGTTTCACCGTCAAAATTAGAATCTATCTCATTCCAGCCCGAGACAGAGAACGCCTTAGTTTTCTGTCTGATATCCCCGATGAAGGTGATTGCCTCATATTTACGGCTAATAATCTTATCTAGAAAAGCCAGTTCTGAGGGGAGCCAATTCTGCACTTCATCCACAACGATGTGCACGAACGGTTCAATCGGAATCTCTAGTGATTGCAGCAGAATTATCAAATCCACCTCATCTAGATACTTGTTTTGTTCTTGAAATTGAAGGAATTTATGAAATCCTGCCCCCACACCGTCATCCATTCCTAGTGTCGCATTTTCGTAAAGGCCAAAGAGAGTAGAGTAGACAGGTTTAGGGTGTCCTTCGCG
>CAYUPY010000026.1:0-17725 GCA_964446595.1 uncultured Candidatus Saccharibacteria bacterium
GAAACAACTGTAGCCAGAACTCAGCCACAGCTTGTAGAGGTAAAGCACCAGGCACAGTAATACCAATTGATGGAGGAAGCTGTACTTGTCAGGTAAACGGTAGTGGAAACACGTGTGGATGCGGAGTGGATCAAGGAACAGCATGTAGTACAGGCACAGGTACTACTCCAAGTTGTCAAGGTAAAAGCGTGGGAGAGTCTTGTAACATCTCTGGTGTCGGTACAGGGACTTGCGTTTACGCAGGTGGAGGAAAGGCTAACTGTAATTGTGAATTAAGAGGTTCCACCGAAAAAAGTTGTAGTAGCGATCCTTCACTATGTGGGTCTAATGAATATTGTAATGGAAACGTATGCATTAAGAAGAAGGGCCTAGGAGAAAGTTGTAATGATGCCAAGGAATGTGTAGTGGGCTCTTGCTCCTCGAGTGAGTTCGGAGGAAAAACGTGTGGTACTTCAGGAAGTAACACATGTACCGCAGCTAGTTGTAGTACAAATAACTATTGTAGTACTGCTACAGGTAAATGTCAGCCAAAAGTTTCTAACGGAAATATCTGCTCTACTAATACGCAGTGTCTTAGTGGAGTATGTAAAGGAACTTGTGTAGCTCCAGGTGGGAATCAGTGTAATAACATAGATAAGTTCTGTTCAAATGATAAATTCTGTCAATCAGGTTACTGTGTAACAAAAAAAGGTAATGGGGCGACATGTCTTAGCTCAGATGAATGTGGCGGCGGCAGAGTATGTTTACAAAACATCTGTCAAACTAGACCCAGTGGTAATCCTCCACCAGTGTTGGAGCCAGGTGCATCCTGTGAACCTGGAAGATACTGTATAAGTGGAAGGAATAGTGAAGGGCTAGGTTATACATGTAGTAATGGTAAGCTAGAAGGACCAACTAAACTTGATGCTTGTGCTCCAAATGTGACTGAGGGCGGTAGTTGCGCAGGTGTCCCCCAATTCAGTAATGGAGAAGCTGGACGTGGGAAGTTTGTAGGATGTAAAGGTGCTCTCAATTGTTTCTGTGGTAACTCAGCTGATCCCGATAATATTGTATGTTTGCCAGATGTTGGAAATGACTCATGTGGTGCAAATCCTGAATATTTAGGTAATGAACCTGGGAATGGTAGTAGTAGTTCTAGCCCAAGTTCTACACCTCCTGGCGGAACAACATCAAGCGGTGGAACCGTTACACCACCCCCACCACCGCCAACCAGTCCTGCTTGTGTTTACTTGAGAAGAACTAACGATAGTGGAAGCGTAAATACAGATGTACAATATACGCCAGGTGAACCCTTGTACTACGCAGCTCAATACAGATGTACTGACGGTCCAAGTAGTCTTTCAGACCTAACTTTGACAATCATTGACCAAGGAGGTAATCAAATAATTACTCCTATCCCACCGGATTCATCTAGCTATGATGCGGATAATGATCTATGTAGCTATAGTTGGGATATTCCTGGATCTGCTACTGCAGGGCAACCAGAAGGAACTCTTAACTTACGTATGATTAGCGAAAACTTCGGTACTGGTTCTAGTAACTTAGTAGTAGCCCCACAGGCATGTACTAAATTTATTACATATGGTTCAACCAGCACCACCGATTATCAGTGTGTAGAGTTATTAATAGAATCTCCTGCAAATGCAACTACACAACCAACCCCTCCCGGCACTACGTACTCAATTAGTGCGGAATGGGTTTGTGAAGGATTAGAGGAAGATATTACAGTAGGTATCTTTGATGGAAGTAATAACCTTATCACTACTGGAGAACAAGTTGGAGAGGGTTCATTCAATCCTACAACCGAAACATGTCGTTACACTTTCCAGGTTACCTCACCTGGAACAATGCCAGATGGTAACTATACTGTAAAACAAATGACCGATGGCACCCCTGCAACCAGAGTAGATACACCTGTAGCATGTACTAAACCAATCACTAACAACAGTACAGCCACACCCCCACCAAGCATTATTGTGACCAAAGAAGGTGGTACAAGCTGTGCCGAAACTGTTGGCGATAACACGATTATTACCTGGTCAATTACAGTAACCAACAATGGACAAGTACCAACACTAGTATCTGACTTAGTAGATAACTTGCCACCATTAATAGATGGTACTACTGACTTGGCAAACATCTCACCAACGCCGACATCAGTAACATCAACTACGATCACTTGGGAGATTAATGAAAACTTTGCACCAGGTGAAACCAGGACATACTCTTACCAGATGGTACTTAGTCCAGCACAAGTTGCAGAGATAAATAACCTGCCGCTAGAAAACACTGCTGTGGCAGTTTACGGACCTGATGATGAAACATATGAGTTTGTATACGTGGTGGAAGTAGAGGAGTGTTTGCCAAACACTGGAATCTTTGATGCAGAAACTCTACCACTGTGGATTGGTCTGCTACTAATTCTGGCTGGAATTGGAGTTAACCGTTATCCATACTTAACTAATGGAACTGAAAGCTTTGGTGAAGCTGTGTTAAGCGGATTTGGCTTATTCAATCGTACCGAAGATGGTTACAAGTCAGGTGTGCTAAGGAAACAAGAGAGAAAGATGACTAAGCGGCAGCAGTAAACTGCTGCCGCAACTTCTTTACTATACGGTAGAGGATTGTACCTACATTAGATTCTGAAATCCCTAGAATTTTTGCTATCTTGCGGTTAGTATAACCTTCATAGAATTTTAGTATTATTATTTGTCTGTGTTGGGAAGATAGCGTATCAATGAATTTTTGCAAAGTACTTTTTTCCCAATCCAATCTAATTTCACTATCTAACGAGACTCTTTCTTCCGGCACATCTACTAATTGTTGCTCAAGTGAAGCAAAATTTTGTTGCGATTTTTGCCTGTAATAATCCATCAATAAATTATTGGCTATTCTGTATAACCAAGCAGAGAAAGGGTGTCCCTTCCATACAAATTTCTCAATGTTTACTAAGGCTTTTTCAAATACTTGAGCAGTAAGATCATCAATCACAGCAGCATCCATTAGTTTTACTGCAAAGAAACGGCGTATGTGGGGCTGATAGTGCTCATATAAAGGAGCAAATTTAGCTGGATCGCTCTTCGCTGCCGCTATTAATTCCTTCTCCTTTTTAGGGGGCAGGGAAATCTTACTCATTATCTACTCGGCTTAATTAAGTAAGCAAACCGCTTAATAGCAATAGGTGCAAATCCCTTTATAATGAATAGATCTTCGCCAGTAATCTCTTTAGGTTGAGGTCTAACTAAATTGTTGTCCTCTGAGTCCAGCACAGTGACTTTATAGTCTTTATCTCTGGATGTTTGGAATTTTAAAAGCTCATCCACAACTTGCATCGGAATAGGATAAAAATGGTGAGTAGCATCAATTACAATGCTTCCATTTAAGCCTTTATATATCTTAAGCGTACTACCTTTAGGCTCAAAGTCTTCCAATATTGCTACTGAAATTTCTTCTTCAATCCCTAACTTTTTGCCTAGATTAATTGCAATTTGCTTATACTGATTTAGGTCCGGGTTATGCGCTAACTTTGAAGTTGATATACGGTGTTGCGGCTGCAGCACGTTTATCCAAAATTTAGTCAGGTCGTTGTTAACTGTGTCCAGTTCTAATACCAAGACATGCTGGAATCGCTGCAGCCGCAACAGCTGCAACAAAGCTTTAGCCACCACTTTTATCCACTGCCATACATTTTGAGGATAACCACGGACTCCAAACACAGTAAGGGGAATGGAAAACTCTGCCTTTGGAGATTGCAAGTTCTGTACTGCAGGGTAGTTTATATTAACTACTTGAAAAATTAACTCACGTGCTACCGCATTTGCTCCCCGACCAACTACGGCTACAACTAGCGGCTGGTGTTTCCACAACACCAGCCGCGACAATAACGCTAAAAACTGTCTAAAAACCTGACGCATTAATTCTCGGCCTGATTCATAAAGTTTATCACAGTCGCCATAATAAAGCCTTTTATCACCGAAGTATTAGCACCTTGGTATACAGCAAGCACTTGCTCTAGAAATATTTGCATAAATTCTTTATGTTCTAAATCTATCTTGCTATCTACCCATGCAATAAGCGGCGCAATATATTCCTCAAAGCGTTCTACGCCAGAAATATCCAGTTTAGAGTAAGCTAGTTCAAGTTGCTGCCAGAAATATGGAGGCAACAAGAAACCTTTTTCCGTCTGCTTCAAACTCAAATAGTTATAAATTTTAACAATATTTAGAGGACTAAACAGTTCATCAAAAGTTTCCTCATAATCCCCTCTTTCAAACCATGCACTTGTATCTATAGTATTCATATATTTTTTATTAAATTTATAAGCACTATTATATCATCAATCAGTTACAAACTAAAATCTGTGTGACAACTTCTCTTTTTATCGTTATATTTAGCATATGGACATTAAAGTAACAGGAAATCGCAAATTGGAGGGTCGCATAACCCCTTCTGGAAATAAAAATGCTGTTCTACCAATGTTATGCGCTACGCTGCTTACAGACGAACCAATCACTTTGACTAACGTCCCGGCACTCACTGATGTGGCAAAGATTTTAGATGTATATAGTCAACTAAACGTAAAAGTAGAGTTCAATGAGGCTAGTCAAACATTAAGAATTCAAAATGACCAAGTAAACTTGGACCAATTTAATGGTAATTTGCCATTGGGGATGCGCGCTAGCATCCTTTTGCTGGCCCCGATGCTAGCGCGCTTCGGCCAACTAGACTTAGACTTCAATATTGGTGGTTGCTCCCTTGGTATCCGCGATGTAGATCCTCATATATACATGCTAGAAGAGCTAGGGGCTCAAGTGGAAAGAAATGGTGCCCAACTTAAACTCACGCTTTCCAATGGACGCTTTAAGGGCGCCAACCTGTGGCCTGACTATGCTAGTGTGACCGGAACCGAGAATGCCATTATGGCCGCAGTATTAGCCGAAGGCACAACTGTTATTTATAATGCAGCTTGTGAGCCACATGTGCAAAATCTCTGTGAAATGTTAGTGTCCATGGGGGCTAAGATTGATGGTATTGGTAGTAACCGTTTAATTATAGAGGGAGTCGATCGCTTAGGTGGTTGCGAGGTAGAGGTAATCGCAGATCACCATGAAATTACAACCTTTTTAGCCCTTGGTGCTATGACAGGAGGTAGAGTAGAGGTAGAGAATGCTTTACCAGAACACTTCCCACTAATTGTAAATGCCTTTGCTAAGCTCGGTGTAGAAATAAAGTATGATGGAAATTTGGCTTACGTTGAAGAGAATCAGTCGTTTGAGCCAACTAAACCATTTACCGAAACTTTTATTAACCGAATAGAGGCTGCTCCATGGCCTTACTTTCCAGCAGACTTGCTCCCGCTTATGATTTCACTGTCACTAAAGACAAATGGAATTACGCGTTTCTGGAATAAGATTTATGAAGCAGGTTTATTCTGGACTGCAGAACTCGTAAAAATGGGAGCGAAGTTAGAACTCAGTGATCCTCACCGTCTTATGGTAATCGGGCCTACTAAGCTGGAAGGTGCCAAACTTGACTGTCCCCCTATCATTCGCTCAACAGTAGCACTAATTATGGCTGCAATGGCTGCAGAAGGTGAATCGATACTGTATAATATAGATACAGTATATCGAGCACATCCTAATTTTGTAGAAAACTTAAAAAAACTTGGTGCTGAAATAGAGGAAAAATAATGGACAGACAAGAGCATCCAATTAATCAGGAAATAGTAGAAGCAGCAACTAAAGACCTGCTGAAATTGGTTGAGACACGAGAACTGCTACTTAGCCCAGCAAGAGCGTATCGAAATTTGAACCGTATACGTATTGCCGTACGCCATTTGTCCCGAGACTCACACTTAGCTCATCAGGCTCCCATCACAACCTTGCGGACCTGGATTAATGATGAAAAACAGCAACGGCCGGGTTCACCTAGTCTAGCGGCAATGGAGGTGATTACTAATACAATTGCCAAAGAAAATGAAATACATGACTGGAACCAATTGAAGATGGTTCTAGATGCGTATTGGAATGCTGCTAACGATTTATTATCAGAAGACACTATGAAGAGGCTCGACTATTTAACTGAACTCTTCATTGGTTACTTCTTCCCTAATCCTACGAACGTACCAGAGAGAGTTAAAGGCATTCAAACTCTTTTCCTGCACCTACTAGAGCAAACTTGTGAAGCTGTTAAAGACCTTGATGATGGTATACCCGAAAACCCATCTACAACCTGGACTAAGTGCTTTATTAGCAAGGCATACAAGCTACAGAACCCTGAGAGAGGCCACGGTTTCATCACTGCCTGGATTAACATTACAGATCCAAGAAAGTTTAAAAATGTGGAATCCTTTTTTAGAGACCTTCATCCTGATTTCCTAATTGAAGCAATTGGAAAGAAAAGGAAAACTCGTAAGAAATAACTATGGCTACTGAACAACTTAAAATCCATTTTATTGGCATTGGCGGCGCAGGCATCTCTGCTTTGGCGCGAATGGCCCGCGCCGCCGGACATTCTGTCACCGGCAGCAATATGGAAGCTAATGACACGACTAGTGCACTAGTGGCCGAAGGTATCAAAGTGTTTGTTCCACATTCCAGTAAGGCAATTACCACAGATTTAGATCTATTAGTTAAGTCCTCGGCTGCCACAAAACAGACCCCTGCAAAAGTGGAAATTGAAGCAGCAGAAGCTATGAATATTGCCGTTGAGCACCGCGAGTATTTGATAAATAAATTTGCACAATCCCAAAAGAGTATTGGGGTGGCAGGTACTCATGGCAAGACTACAACCACTAGTATGGTAGCTCATGCATTGATTTCACTGAACTCTGATCCTAGCTACTTAATTGGCGGAATTCTGCAATCAACAGGAACAAATGCCGAACTAGGTAGAGGGGATTACTTTGTCTGGGAAGCTGATGAATTCAATAACCACTATCATGGTGTAACTCAAAATTATGCCATCATTAATAATATTGAGTTCGACCACCCCGATATATTCAAAAGTGAAGAGGAGTACCTAGATTCTTTTCGTAAGTTTGTACTTGAAAACGTCAAAGACAAGCTCATCCTGAATCTCGATGATGACAATATTACTAAACTAATAGAGGAGGAGGATACTATTGCTCCAAAAACGGTTACCTTTGGGCAGAAAGACCAAGCTGATTATCGTATGTATAAGATCACACAGAACCCTGCCGGGATTACTGTAGGTATTGAATTTGAATTTAATAAAAGACAAGAGGTATATGCCAACCTTTATGGCAAGCATAACGCTTACAACTTAACAGCAGCTTTCGCATTACTACACTCACTTGGCTTTGCCTCAGAAAGTATTGCTCAGGCATTATCAACCTTTCAAGGTTCGGGGAGACGTTTCGAGTTAATTTACGACCGCAATAACTTAACGATTATCTCAGATTATGCTCATCACCCCACAGCCATTAAAACGACAGTTGCTGCGGCTCGAGCAGCTTATCCCAATGCCAAACTGGTCGCTGTGCTCGAGCCGCACCAGTATCAACGCGTAGCAGCCTTGCTTCCTTTATACAAAGACATTTTCACGACCGCCGACGAGGTAATTTTGCTTCCGATTTATGCTTCTCGCGATCAAGATATCACAATTACCAGCACAGAAGAATTGCTTAATATTGTTGAACATTCTGTTAAAAATATTTACACTTATCCACAATTAGCTTCGCGTATCCAAGAGGAACTATCCCATAGTCATACAGAGCCAGTTGTTTACCTCTGCATGAGCGCCGGAAAACTAGATGAGGTAATCCGTGAGTCTGCTAAGATATTGTAGTAATGTTGTTTTTACTTTCACATACAACTACTAACCTTGAACTTATTAAGTTTTAAGTCAGATTTTGCTGAGTTCAAAACAAAATTAGGCGAGGTAAATGCCATGGTTTGGAAAATCTACAACCTAATGCAGGTAAAGTTTACATTTTAAAACAGGAAAAGCACAATGAGCCAACCACCATCAGAATGGGTAAATGAAAATGTTCCAGATTTAACGGGTAAAACCTATCTAGTAACAGGCGCAAATTCTGGTCTAGGGTTTGAAATTTCTAACTTTTTGGCCATTAAAGGCGCAAGTGTTTGGTTGGCTGGTAGGCGAGAAGAAGAGATAGACAAGGCAATCGCTAAGATTAAAGCTGCAACAAACAATGAACAGTTGTCAAAGCTAATTTTTGATTTAGCTGACCTGAATAGCGTTAATCAGGCAGCTAACCATTTTTTGGAGAAAGACATAGCTCTGGATGGCTTGATTAATAATGCTGGAGTAATGGCTATTCCATATAGTAATAGTAAACAGGGTTATGAGCTACAATTCGCGATCAATCATTTGGGTCATTTTTTATTGACTCAAAAGCTACTACCACAATTAGAAAAAAAGGGCGCTAGAATAGTAAACATGAGTAGCTTTGCTTATCTTTCCGCAAGTGGCAAAGTAAGGGCAGAACTAAGTGAATCTGAATATGCAAGGTTCCCTCGTTACGCTGAAACTAAACACTACAATGTGCTTTTCTCAGCGGAATTTAATCGCAGAGCCGCAGAAAACAATATAAGAACGAAAGCGTACATCGCTCACCCAGGTTTATCTAGTACAAACTTGTTTCCAGTTCCGGGTATAAAAAATAACAAGCTGTTAATGAAAGTAGTACACTTTTTTGTAAGAGGTATTGGCCAATCTGCAGCAATGGGCTCACTTGGAGCAATACTTGCCGCTACTGCTCCGAACGCTGAAACCGATAAGATCTATGGGCCTACTGATTCCAAAGGGCGACCAGGTCAAAAAGGCTTCCCTGTAGGGGCGGATTTAGAGCCACATAGACTAGACAAAAAAGCTGCCAAAAAACTATGGAACTTGTCACTTGAGCTTACTAAAAACTATGCAAACTAAACAAAACTTTGATCTTACTAACCTAAACTCGTTTAAGGTTCCTGCCAAAGCAAAATATTACGCTTCCGTGACCTCTGTTGAGGAAGCCAGACAAGTACTACAAGAATTGAAAGCGGAAAAGCTCCTAATTTTAGGTGGCGGCAGCAATACACTATTCACCACCGACTGGGATGGACTTGTGCTTTCCATGGACATTCAAGGAATAGAAAAACTAAAAGAAGATGAAGAGCATGTGTGGCTGCGCATAGGGGCAGGGGAGGACTGGCCTAAACTGGTGGAAAATTGTGTAGAAAATGAATGGGCAGGCATTGAAAACCTAGCCCTGATCCCAGGAAATGTAGGGGCGGCGCCAGTGCAAAATATTGCAGCATATGGTCAAAACTTGGTAGACATCTTTGATCACCTAGAGGCATTGAATGTAGAAACCTTGGAAATTGAAAAGTTTGACACAGACAGATGTGAATTTGCTTACCGCTCAAGCGTGTTTAAGCGTGAGTTAAAAGGGAAGTATATTATTACCCACGTGGTTCTGCGCTTAAACAAAGACTTCGCCTTGGAAGCAAACTACCATGAGCGTAAAGGCCGCTACGGCTCTTTGGAGGGCGAATTAGCAGAATTTGCCACTGAACCTTATACAATCCATAATATTTACACGGCTGTCGTGCGCCAGCGAACCAAACGACTGCCTTCACTTGAGGCTGGCGATCGCACTTGTGGCAGTTTCTTTAAAAATCCGATGATAACTAGAGCAAAATATCAAGAACTAGCAGCTAAAGTCGAGGAACTGCAAAGCTACCCAGCCGAAAATCTGAACTATTCAATCAAAAATTGGGCTGATCTACAGGATGACTATGTAAAAATACCTGCTGGACGCTTAATCGATGAACTCGGATGGAGAGGTAAACGAATAGGAAACGTTGGTGTTTCACCAAAACATGCTTTGTGTGTAGTGAGTTACGAAGGTTCCACGGGTGCCGAGGTGCGTGAATTTGTGGAACAAATTCGCGCCGACGTGTTTCACACCTTCGGCGTGGAACTTGAATCCGAAGTCAACATTATTGACTAGCCCAATACCGTGAAACTAGCTCCCATACCTGGAGCTTTGAATTTCCCATCCTCAACAAGTATTCTTCGAGGATAGGTTTGTCAATCAGCTTAAAGTCTTGCATCTCACTTTCAGTTCTATGATTGAAAATCTCTGGAAGCTCAGTAGAGGAGAGGTTGAGCTTAAAGTTGAAGACAAATGGCAGATGCGTGTGCAAACTTCGCCCAATACCTAACAAAATTGAAGAAGCAACATGTTCACTTTCAATTCCGAACTCTTCTTTTAGTTCTTTAAAAGCATTCCTCTCGATATCTTTTGCCTCATTTACTTCCAGCTCATCTGCCTGCAAAAAACCACCAGGTAAGTCTTGTTTGTCTGTATTCACATCTTTAACCCCAACTATTATTTTCTGGTCTGTTGTCTCTGCCACAATAGGTGTAAACATGTAATGAGTATAGTTGCGCTGCTGAATTAGAGCATCGCTTTCTTTTATGTATTGATTTGCTGCCAGAATATATGAGTAATTCACTATTCCTATGCTTAGTGTTTTGGCTCCGTGCTTTACCTCTTCAACATTATTAAGTCGGTAGATCTTGCCATTCCATACCTTTTTACCTTTCAGCTTAGCTTCCTGTTGCCTACTAGCCCAAATCTCTGCTTCAAGTGCTTCGACTTCAGGCAATTTAAAGTCTGACTCCTCTTTTAAAATTTGAAAATCAGATAACAACAAAGGTCCTTGTAGAATTATCCCGGTATTAATATTGGCAGACATGCTCTAGCTTATCATATAAATCTTCTGCTATCCTGAATCCATGGAGCAGAAAATAACACTTATCTTAGGAACCCGCCGTGAAGGGGCATACTCGCAAAAGGTAGCTAAACATATAGCTAAAATTGCTGGTGAGTACTTTAATGTCACTTTTGTGGATCCGCATGAAGAGGAATACAAAATCGAGAATGACCACCAAGTAACCAAGGCATACAAAAAGGCTATTTCCGAGGCAGAAGGCTTTATTTTAGTCTATCCAGAATACAACCATTCTTTTCCTGGAACACTAAAGAGCCTTCTAGATGGCGGGTTTGGTGAATATACACTAAAACCCTTTATGTTAGTGGGCGTCTCCGACGGAAAGTGGGGCGGGGTAAGAGCCACGGAAGCCTTGTTACCGATTTTAAAAGCTTTTGGAGCCTATCCTTTGCAAAAAGATGTCTATGTTACCGAAGTAGATAAAAAGGTTGATGCACAAGGGCTACTTACAGACCAAGAGCTAATAGATACAATAACAAAACGTCTAGGGCAACTAGAAGAGCTTATTAATAAATTTAACAGTATTAGAAAATAGTTATATGGATACATCAAACAAGACAATCAACATTACTGGAAACGAATATGACTTTGGCTATGATGAAAAACTGAGCTATTCGCATGGTCCAGACGACTTATCGGCCCTTGTCAATGAAGTGGGAATGACTGAAGAGTTTGTTGAATACAAGGATGAGTTCCTCAAATTACTTGGCAAATCAGAAAGCGAAGTAAGTGTTCACTATGCCATTGCCGATGGCATTGATGCTAAGGTCTGCGGAGTAGTAGTAATAGCCTATGAGCCAGAAAATGCGAAGTATGGCCCAAGTCTTAGGGCCGTAGTGGCTGGAGATGCAGTCTGGGATATTATTAGAAGGTGTCTGGAGATTATAGGATCCGGACAATTAGCACAACCTACAACGTTCCTTCTTGATTATACTCATGCTCAAAACATTGGATTGCGTCAGGTAAAGCTAAGCTTTCAGTGGAATAAGGATATTCTACCCTACATGAGCTATTTAATCCGTAATAATCTATTTAAAGAAGTAAGGGTGATTGGAGCAACGGATAAAAACCATATGCTAACATTGATGAAGTCCCTAGCAAATATTACAACTTTAACATTGCCGTTGCTGCGAAATCGTATAATTTTTGAATAAGAAATAAAAGTATGCAAAATAGCATGCCCCTTTTTGGATCTCCAACAGACTTTTCTTATACTCCTGAATTGGATTACTGGTATAAGCCGGAGAGAATTGCAGAGATCATGAAAGATCCTGGGGTACCGGAAGTAATTTCCGCAACAGTGGCTGATTACTTAGAAAAGCAGGGCAAGACATTGGCCGAGGTATCATTGCACTATTGTGTCTCGAAAGTTGAAGAGAAAGAAAAAATAAGCGGGGCATGTGTCATCTTTCCTGACAACGACTACCAAGGGTTAGGTCATAGTTTAGCTTGTATAAACTTTGGAGATATAATGTGGGATGGAGTTCGTAGATGCTTAGAAATACTTGGTGAAGTCCAGTTTATACACAAACCACTAAACTTAGTATTCGATTACAACCAAGACGAACTTGCCAGTTTTAGACAGCTTAACCTTAGCTTTATTTGGAACAAAGACTTACTCCCTTACGCCAAGAAACTGGTAGATAATAATATCCTTAATGAAGCACATCTTCTTGGGCTCTCAAAAACGAAGAACATTCAGGTTCTACTACAAGCTATGGCAGAAACAGCTTCTTTGGCTATACCTACTTTAAAAGGTAGATTGATTTTTGATTCTTAAAAAACTAAATATGTTTATTCCTATCATCGAGGGTACAACCCGTGAAAAAAGACGCAGTATTAATGTTGCTAATTTGGTACTGGAAATCGCCAAATCTGAAATCCCTGAAACAGAAACAGAACTTGTCGATGTACAAGAATATCTTCCTTTACCTGGCGAAGGAAATGATCCTGAGTCAAAAGATCCACGTTGGGTGGAGATCAATGAACGTGCTGATGCTTACGTAATAGTAATGCCTGAATACAACCACGGTTACCCGGGCTCGCTGAAAATGTTGCTAGATAATGATCTAGGCAATTACACTCATAAGCCCGTAATGCTGATCGGGGTCTCATCTGGACCATGGGGAGGAGTGAGAGGAATTGAAAATCTGTTACCTGTGCTTAGAGAATTAGGTATGGTAGTCACATTCTCAAGCATCTATTTTCCAAAGGTACAGGACCTTTTTGATGAGAGTGGTCAATTAAAAGATGAGACCTACCGTAACCGCATTATCGATGGCTTTGGCGAACTGCTCTGGATGGCAAAAGCGCTAAAGTGGGGTAGGGAGAACTTGTGAAGTTAGAAGATTTGCCCAGTAATTAACTTTTCTGCCAATTCCAAATCGAGTTCTGGCTGTCGCCACTTTTGCACGTAGCATTCCCATAACCCTCCAACAGTACGTGCGGCAAGTAGGCATTGCAGAGCTTGGACTTCTGCTTCTGAGAGAGCTAAGGTGCGCACACCTTCAATTAAAAAAGTGTGCGCAAAGTTAATGTCTGCTGTAAATGTATACAACCGGTGTGCTAAATAACTAAGATCATATAGATCTGGCCCCAAAATCGCCCCACGCTCGGGATCGATTAGCTTTAATTTATTGTCTGCTGTTTTAATAATATGCCAGGGAACAAAGTCGGAATGCGTAGGTCTTAGCTGTAAATGTTGTACCCTCGTTTCTATAAGATTGATTAGCTCCTTGGCAAGCTTAGGATTAAGTTTAGAATCAAGCGAATCATCCATGGCTGCAGCTGCCCAGTCCTGGGCAGCTTTTAGTTTACTTTTACGCAAGTATTCCAAGAAGTGCTGGTAATCGATCGGTAAGAGAGTGTTAGGAAAAAGAGCTCTCGGATCCAAGTTGTGCAGCGCCTGTAGGTAACTCCAGATTTGAGGTAAATATGGTTCTAACGGTAAGGCTGATATTTGCTCTTCTTTTGGCAACAAAGGCTCGCCTTGCACGTATTCCCTGATATACCAGTTACGATTTTGGTGTGTACCTGTTTCCAGAAGTTGTGGAGAGGTAATGGCGAGTTGGTGGGTAGCTCCTAGCTGCGTATTGAACTCATACCAACTCGCCTCATTTTGTAAAGCTAAGTTTTGTTCTTCGGCTAGTGCCAACTTAAAAAATAGCGGTTTGTCACCTTCTGCTTCATAAATAATACCTAAGGCAAAGCGGCCTGACTGAGTAAGCTCACACTTGGGATAACCTTTTGAATTAAGCAGTTTCTGTACTTCGGCTAATTTAATCCCTTCATTTTCTTGCTCTGTTTGCATTTTTGGTGGCATAATCGATTGAATATAACATCTTATACCGCAGTCCTGAAGCAAAGGAAAGCTTTTATGAAAAGTCGTTACATTGCAACACCCGAAAACCCTTACCATTTATCAGTCGGCGCGCTTGTATATAATACAGAGCGCAAATATCTGGTACATTACTTTCCTGAGTACAAACATTTAACAGATTTCTATAGGTTGATGAAAGAGACAATGGAGGAGGGCGAGTCGCCGCTGGCCACATTAGAGCGCGGCTTGCGTGAGGAATTCGGGGCCAGCGGCAAAATGAAAGCCTTTTTGGGTAGTAAAGCGTTTGAGGACACCTGGTTTTCTAACATCAATAACCCCAAAACCGTCCAGAAGACTGTTATTTACTTCCTGGTGGAGCTACAGAATTTAGACGAAACAAAGCGTTCCCAAGAAGATATTGAGGGTAAGACAGATCTACGTTGGGTTACAGCTCCAGAACTCAAAGAAAACATGCTCCAAAAGTGCAACGAATACAAGATAGAGGAATTTGATGAGGTAGAGATAGTGGAAAGAGCAGAATCTGCCTTAAACATTGGCTTTGCAAACTAGAGATTCTGCCGGACTAGGATTCGAACCTAGATTGCTGGTGCCAAAAACCAGAGTCCTGCCATTAGACGATCCGGCAACACATCTAAAACGCGCAATGGGATTATAGCAGATTTATTATGTAGCTAGGCAATTCTAATATTCGTTTATTGTGGGGCCTTTCGGAGCTGATAAATGCGTAAAAGCTCTTTTATAGTTGTGGCTTGCTCTGGATTTTTGTCTCGATTCCAAACTTTAAGTCTAGGAAACCGCAAAGATAAACCCTTTTCTGGTACTGAAACCTCAAATTCTGCTTTTATACCTGCAGCAGCAGTATGGCTTGGGCTACGAGTAATTTCATCCGCTTCGACTTCTATTACATATTTCGGGGCCACCCATACATCCGGCGTAAGCTGGTTGCTTACCTGTACGTTATCAACAGCAGAGTCAAGTGTAATAGGTTCCAGATCTTTAGCTATTTGCTCCAAATGGGCATCAGTGAAGCCGCTGCCGACTTTGGCTACGGAGTAGAATTTGTCAGCGGCCTCATCGTAAACAGCAGTTAATAATGCGCCGATACCGAATTTAGCGCGTGCCCCGCGTCCAACAAAGTAACCAACTACCACCACATCTAGAGTATCAACCATATCTGACTGGGTATTAGCCTTTAATTTAATCCAGTCAAAATTTCTAGTTCCAGGATCATAAGTAGTATCCAGTTTCTTACATATCACTCCTTCTAATCCAGCACCTATCTTTTCCCGGAAGTATTTATCCAGCTCCGCTGCAGTTTGTACTAATGGTGAGTCTAGAAGCTGAATTTCCGGTACTGTAAGTAGGTTTTTCAGGGCTTCCACCCGATCCTGTAAGGGACGTTGAGAAATATCCTCTCCATTCAAATACAGCAGGTCAAAAGCCATTGATCTTACGGGGATTGCCGCCGCGGTTTCGTCAATATCGTATTTGCGGCGGCGTTGCATTGTCTCTTGAAATGGCAGGTAGGCATCATTTTCGTAGTCGTATCCAATTACTTCGGAATCAATTACAGCAGATTCGATACTCAGATTGGCCACAGCCTCTAGGATATCTGGAAACATGTCTGTAAGTCGCTCCATGTTGCGACTAAATACTTCGGCAATGCCTTTACTGCGATCAAAATGAATTTGGGCGCGCATCCCATCTAATTTTGGCTGTACAAGGTGCGCGCCCAGCCTATCAAATACTTTTTCTGCTGTCTTTTCCCTCTCCACCAGCTTGGAGGCTACCGGAATCCCAGGAGTTAATTCAATCTTACCTAGCACAAGATGTAAATCCTCTTTGTTCTCCATATGCTCTAGTACTAGCCGGGCCAGATCTCCAATATCTGCCTTAGCACCGAATGCACGCTCAATTTCAGATCGCATTGATTTGTCACCCACAACCACATGGGAGAAAGCGTCCAACATCGTCTTTTCACTCACTCCCAACCTCAACTTACCGATCACAATTCGGGCGACATACCTGGCACTTAAGGCATCCAGCTCCAGCATTAATTGTGAGAAACCACTCATTTTAGCTTCTTGGGATCCTTTACCTTCCAGTTCTGCGATTTCTACTAATCGTTTATGAATCTCTAAAATCGAATACTCTTTTTGAATATCTGTAGAAGCTAATTCTCTTAATCTGTCTTTATGATTCAACTTCAAACTCTCAATTAAACCTCCCAAATCGCCAAATTGCTTGAATAACTTAGTTACTAGCTCTACGTTATCATCACTTGACTCAGATAAAACAAACTCTGACACTGCCCTTAATGCGAGTTTCTGCGACAAATTAAACTCAATAGAACGAAAGGTCGGAGCTAACTGCCCTTGAAGCATGTACATGGCGGCGGCCACCTCTGCTGACGAGAACTCCGGCAGGGCCGCCGCCAAATATTCTGTCACCTCATTACGAGATGCAGTATTTTCTAATTTTTCTAGTAGTTGGGAAAAGATTTTAATATTCATATCTAGGTTATGTATTAATCTCCATTAAAACCTGTCCCGCAACTTTGCCGAGCTCAGTATCTGGGGCTTTACTTATAAAAAATTCCTGTAACCACCTTATAAATATTGGGTATTTCTCATTGTATCTAAATTGCTCCATTATTATAGGCATACCTTGCTTGACATCTTTAATCTCTTGCAGAAATTGCAATACTTTTGTCATCAACTTTATATTCTGCTGCTCACCTCGATTAAAATCCATATTCACTTTTACCTGCTGCAAGAGAATATCTATATAGAAAAGTTTAACTATATTTGTAAATAGAAGTGGCGCATAGGCATTCTGTTGTCCTAGTATTAAACCATTTTGTATTATTGGCAAAGATGTAAAGAAGGGGCTTAAATATTCTTGTCCAATTGGAGGTGTTCCAAATGCTGTTTTAAAATTTTCAGCAAATGCTGCCAACCCTTGAAAATTATCAACAGCTCGTAATTCTTCAATCATGCCACTAAATGCGTTCTGTATTTGCGGTTGAGTTTCTAAGACTTGGTCAGGATTCGCATTATTACCTGCATTGGGATCTGTTCCCTGATTTGGGTTATTAGGTGGCCCTTGATTTACTCCTGGTGGCAACAACACGCCTTGTTGCGAAGTTGGAGTTCCTGCATTTGGTGGTGGGGCCTGCCATACTCCTCCTGGCTGCCCCCCTGCGTTAGGCGCCGCTGGGTTCCCACCTGGGCCTGGGTTTCCAGGCGCATTACCGGCTCCTGCTTGACCCTGGTTTTGGGCATCATTTATCCAGTGATTCAGCTCCCCAATTTCTTGCAGAGTAAATCCAAATAGTGGTTGATAAAGATCCATACCATTACCTGCAGCTTGTTGTCCGAAAGCACCCATACCGCCAGTATTAATGGGGTCACCCAACATAAATTTTAATGTCCTAATAAACTCTGGGGTTAATACTTGATCTAACTGATGTCCTTGGATACCCAAAGCACCTAAAAGACTACGTCTTATTGTTTGATTAAAGTTTTGTACGTTTCTGGATAAATCTAAGATAGCTGGTAAGTTTTGATTACCCGGATTAGCCCTTACTGCTTCCATTTGTTGCTTTAGTTGCTCAAAT
>CAYUPY010000027.1:0-17303 GCA_964446595.1 uncultured Candidatus Saccharibacteria bacterium
AATGTTACGCAATTTTTAAGTTATCTAGTCGAGACCCTCAAGTTTATCTAGCTTTTTTTATTCCCTCTTCATCCCAGCCAAGGCAACTATAAATAAGGATTCACTCCATCCAAGTGGGGTGTTTTCGTTGTAAATATCGGAATTCGAGAAGTAAAGCTCGGGTACGCCCTGCTCTGTTTCTGTATCTACGAGCTCATCTATAAAGACTTGTGCTTTTTCTGTGTCACCCAGTTGTTCGTAAATAATTGCTAGCCAGGCGAGGCCGAATGTCCATTCGGCCTCCTCGCTGAAACCGTCAGGATTGGCATTATAATAATAGTCACCTTTGTAGCGGATAACGCCTTTTTTGCGAAGCAGGTGATATTCCAGGTTTTTTAGGATGTCGTCGCGCTCCTGGGGTGTGACTACATTATATGGCCAGATTAAAGACAGGAGCGCGAGATCGACGAATTTGCGCTCCGACTCGCGGGGGAGGAGCGCACCCAGTGACTCTTCTCCACGCTCAATCAGTTCTGCAGGCACGTCAATATTTGGTAAAGATTGTACGGATTTTAATCCTGCCACACACGCACCAACAGAAGAGGCATGAATTTCTTCATCCTCTTCCCACATCCCGGAATCTCGATCGTGCCAATATTCAATACTTTCCAAGTATCTCACTAGCTTGTTCGTGATGCGCACATGGTCTTCACTCTCCAGCAGAGATCCGGGTCGGTGTCGTTCCATTTCCCCGATCCGGAACAAAATTGCACCAACGGCATCGTTTTGCTTGTTACCCCACTCCTCCCAGAATTCATCAAAAGTTTCGGGGTGAAAACGTGCATGGATATACTGATAACGGTCTTGTGGCTTATTTTTAATGGCCCAATCAATCTTCTCTTCATGTTTTAGAAAAACTTTTAGGAGCGCATCATAGGTTTTTTCTACGGTGTCCCAATCATTTACTATCTCGAAGGCGATAGTCTCATAGAAATTATCTCTCAGCCAAGATTTGTCATAACCTGTATCTACACTTTTGCTGGAGGCGGCAAAAAGGCCAGAATCATATTGTAAGCCTCTTAAAATTTCTAAGTGACGATTTATAATATCTTGGTAGTTGTGTTGGGCAGGGGAAATACTCATGGTTTTACTCCGATAACATAAGGTAAACGTTTATTTTCTCCAAAATTAAATTGATCAAGTTCAGGTGAAAAGATAGCAGTCGAGGAACCTCCATCTAGATTGACTAATGTAACTTTGCGATCAGCCAGCGTCTCCACACTTAAAAGCTTATTAGCAAATTCTTCTAGGCTCATAGCTATTCGCGATACACCGAGCACAATCTCGCCTTTGTCCGTTATTCCAACTACTGCTCTTAGGTACTTATCAACTCCGTTAATCGAGTCTTTGATTTGAGTTGACTGCAGCTGATTATCTTTTAGGACTAGTGGACCTGTTTGAAAGTATGAATAGCGTGAATCAGCATAGGCCGAAGAGCTGAACTGGGACAAAGGAACAATATTTAACTTAAGTTGCTCATGGTCAAATATGACCACTTGAGTGATTTGGTTTTGGCTGTCATTTACCACCTCAGTTAGGACTTCTCCGCGGATAGAAAGACCTCCTATCGGTGTGGCTGAAATTAATGAGCCAGCAAAATAACCTCCATTAATAGCCATCTTCCACTCTTCAGACTGAGTTTGTTCTTTTAAAGATTGAGCGTTTTCGGCGGTAAACCTGATATCTAAATCATGGTTATTAAATACTACCACGGTGAATGATTTATCTTGGGATAGGAACCATTTAAACTCCTCATCTTCAACCTGTACAGGTTTAGCCACAGTTGTAGGTTGAAAACTGTCTAGAGCTTCATTAGTAGTGTTAAGTACAAAAGCGAGAATAACTATTACGATTGCTGCCGCAATCCCTATGGCAAAATACTTAATATGAAATTATACCTAAATAAGCTCGCAGCGCTAGATTTAGAATGGTTTTTATCTATTTTAAGTCGGACGTTCTTCGCTGGTGTGCGCGCCGAACTCGGCGCGCATCGCCTGAACAGCCTTAAACAAATAAGAATCGAGATCTCGTGACGAATATCTAGCAAAGACTGCTGCGGAAATTGCATTGGCAGGTACACCTTGTTTTAATGCTTGTTCCACAGTCCAGCGCCCTGTACCCAGGCTGCCAATCACTGGCTCAGTAGTTCCTAAGAGTGCGTCTTTGGACAATGCCTGATGCAAGAACTTCACCAAATTACTCTCAATAATACTGCCGTGGTTCCAAACATCGGTTAGCTTTAACATGTCTACTTCTTTTCCATACTCTGAAGTTTTAATAATATTCATGCCTTCAGCAATTGCCTGCATCATGGCATATTCAATACCATTATGAACCATTTTTACGTAATGACCTGCTCCGCTGGGTCCGAAGTAACCGTAGCCGTTTTCCATGGCGATCGCGGCAAATAGTTTTTCTAGGTAGTCAAATCCCCCGCGATCGCCACCCACCATCACGCTCGCACCTGTGCGGGCCTTCTCTACGCCACCACTTACACCAGCATCCATAAATATGATTCCTTTTTCAGATAACAGTTCTGCCCTACGCTTCGTATCTTCAAAGTAAGAGTTTGCTCCATCAATAATAATGTCCCCTTCGTTTAGTAGATTGAATAGCTGACCGTCTTCAAAAATGACACTATCTACCGCAGGTCCTGCCGCAATCATTAAGAAAACCACTTTGCGTTGCTCTCCATCCAGTCTTTGTGTGGCCTCATTGATAGAATCTGCTACTTCTAACCCTTGCGCTCTTGCCTCCACCCTTTTAGGTTCAGAACGGTTCCAACCCACTACTTCTATTCCCTGCTCTTGTATATTAAGTGCCATATTTAATCCCATATGGCCTAGTCCAAAAAATGCTACTTTCATAAATTGTTAGTGATAAGATTAACTTATATAGTGTAGCGCAAATTTCACCAGTATTTGACCGTTTTACCCCTCAGGGGTATATTTGTCTATGGATTATCAACAGGAATCAATAAAATTACACAAAAAGTTTGGTGGTAAATTAGAGGTACGTTCTAAAGTAAAAGTAGAGACAAAAGAGGATTTGTCCCTAGCTTATAGTCCCGGGGTAGCTGGACCTGCTCAAGAAATAGCTACTAACAAGGCAATGGTAACTGAACTTACCTGGAGAAGCAATACAATAGCTGTTATTTCAGACGGGTCAGCTGTTTTGGGACTCGGTAATATTGGGCCAGAAGCTAGCCTCCCTATTATGGAAGGAAAGGCTGTTTTGTTTAAAGAATTTGGGGGAGTGGATGCTGTCCCTATTGTGATTGGAACTCAAGATGTGGAGGAGTTTATTAGCACTGTAAAAAATATTGCCCCTTCCTTTTCTGGAATAAATTTAGAGGACATCTCTGCGCCCAGATGTTTTGAAATTGAAGAGAGGTTAGGTAAAGAACTAGATATTCCTGTTTTTCACGACGACCAACATGGCACAGCGATTGTTTTGTTGGCTGCACTAATCAATGCAGAAAAGCTTGCAGGTTTTAAGGTTCAGGAAGCAAAGGTAGTGATTAACGGGGCAGGAGCAGCAGGGATAGCTAGCGCTAAATTGCTGTACGACTATGGTTATCGAAATATAATTATGTGTGACTCAAAAGGCATAATTAGTAAAGATAGAGACGATTTAAATGACTTTAAGCAGAAAATCTTGTCCCAAACTAACCCTAATAATGAAAGCGGAGATCTGGCTAAAGCAGTCACTGAGGCTAACATCTTCATTGGGTTGAGTGTAGCAGGTGCTTTGTCCCCTGAAATGGTAAAAACGATGGCAAAGAAGCCTATTATTATGGCTATGGCCAACCCTATACCAGAAATAATGCCAGATGCTGCATATGAAGCTGGAGCTTTTATTGTAGCCACGGGTAGGTCTGATTTTCCAAATCAAGTAAACAATGTACTCGGCTTCCCGGGAATTTTTCGAGGCTTGCTCGATAAAAAAGTAAAGCAGGTTACAACGCAGATGAAGTTACGTGCAGCCCACGCCATTGCGGAACTAGTAGAGACTCCCACACCTGAAAACATTATTCCCAGCCCTCTCGATAAGCGAGTAGCTAAAGTTGTGGCGGAGGCAATTTAATAATTTTAGAATAAAAAATATGTCTGCATTAAAATTCGTACTTTTTGGCTCTACCGGTGATCTGGCCCGTCTAAAAATATTGCCTGCATTACTTGAGCTGCAGCAGGAAGGAGAATTAGCGACAGACTTTGAGCTAATTGCAGTTGGCAGGCGTGACTATTCCAACGAAGACTTCTTTAAATTTCTCAAAGAAGCCGAAATGCACCCGCTACAGTCGGACTTGAGCCCGCTAAACCCGTCATATCTACAATTAGATTGGGATAAATCAGATGGATTTGCACCCCTGGCAGACAAACTGGAAGGGTTTACGGGCAAGATTATCCTCTTTCTTTCTTTAGGTTATGAGATTGTGGAGATGACATTAGATAGATTCGAGGATGAAAAATTTAGAGCCTTTATTGCAAATCATGACATCAATATAAGTGTGGAGAAACCTTTCGGGGGAAGCTACAAACAGGCGCAAGAGTTCAATCATCGATTCGAAAAGCTATTTGAAGAAGGAAACGTTTATCGTAACGATCACATAGTCTTCAAGAAGCCGATTCTCGCATTTGATGAGAGTCCTAAATGTGAGGCGAAACTGTTGAGTCTAATGATGGGAGCCAAAAAAATGCGTATTGTTTATGCAGAAGAGCTAAAGGTTGGCTCCCGAGTAGACTACTATGAAGGAAAAGGCGTAAGTATGGATATGTTCCAATCACACTTGCTCCAAATGGCGGCAATGGCTCTAAATGAGTGTAGTTTGGATGATCTAAAATCCTGCAAAGCTAGATTTATAGAAAGCCTAAAACTTGTAAAAGACTCTGTAGTAAAAGCCCAATACCAAAGCTACCAAGAAAATAACGGGGCCAAACCCGAGCTAGAGACTGAAACCTTCTTAAGGGCAGTATTCATGTCCGAATTACCCGAATATGGAGGAATTATGTTTGAATTCCTTAGTGGCAAGGGTCTAGGAAAGAAAGAAGTACTAATTGATATCCTAGATGCCAAACAAGAGTGGCAGCGGATATTTATACACCCTGAACTTGAAAGTGCGATTGCGCTTCCCCAAGAGGACAACCGTTCTTATCATAGGCTAATTTTGGCTTTAATTGGGGACAATCCAACTCACTTCATCTCCCAGCAGGAGGTAGAGGCTCAATGGAAGGTTACAGAGGAACTGCGTGAAACCTTAAGAAGCCAAGAACTTGAATTCTATGAGGATGGACTAGAGTGGGAAGAACTGGCTGAATAGTCGTGATCACTGTCTGTCATCTTTTGTAGCTTAGTGTAAACATTCGGCTTCATCAAAAACCTTAGCACTAACCCTAATAAAGATTTGCTATTAATCAATGGGTAAACTATGTATGGAAAGTAGAAGTATAATCGCTTCTTAAGCTTTAGTTTTTTAGCAATCCGAGGATCTATGAACCAACTTTGAAAAGACAGCAAGATATGATACCTAAACCAGCCCATATCATGTTTGTAAGCCTTATAAAGTTTTTCGGTATACTCATTAACTTTTAAGCGGTTTTCGATATCAAAGTGACGTTCTTGTTCCCAAGCTATAAACGTATCAGGCAAGTCTTGGATTTGCATTAATTCCATAAACTTTTTCATATCTTGATAGTATGCTTCTTTGTCCTCAGGTAAGAGCTGGCATCTGTGTAAGTATTCATACCCGCGAATACCATAAGCTATAAGCATGTCACCCACCTCTTTAAATGCAATATTGGACATTTTATGTTCTTTACCAGCTGCTTCTGTGCGTTGTTGCTCTAGCCTGGTATGAATATGTCGGATCTGGCCTAAAAAATGCGCTACTTGATCTTTAGGCATATTAAAGACACGCTTATTGTAGCTAAAGGTCTCTATAAAACGCATTTGCGGCTGCTCAGGCAGCCGCATAGTATAAAACAACCAATCGATTTCGGGATTAAGAGCAAAGTCAGCAGCAGACCCAACATAAACTAGCATGATATTATCCAAGCTACCCCATATCTCCCTAGTGAGCTTACTCCCAAAATAGTCTGTATTACTCATACCTTTAAAAACCAGGCCTTCCTAAACGCTTGTACATTTCTTGTTTACTCTCCTCTACTCCTGGTTGATCAAAGGCATTTACTTCCAACATTTCTGCCAGAATCACAACCCCTAGCTCAAACAGCATAAATAGTTGTCCCATTGCATACTCGTTAACCTTGTCTAGTTCAAGGGTTAGGTTCGGCCTTTCTTGATTGGTTAATGAGGTTTGTGTGGCTTCGTACTCAATGTTGATTAAGTCGTGGAAATCAACGCCCTCAAGGTACTTGAGCTCCTCTATGTCTACATTCTTGATGATATGGGAAGACTGATGATCTTTGACTTTCAAAAAGATATAAGTTGCTAGAGGTAGACCTTGGGTGTAAAACTGTAACTGAGAGTGCTGATCTGCCGGGCCGAAAGCCTGAATAGGCATGATCCCTTTACCATCTTTCCCCAGGCTTTCGGCCCACAGTTGCCTATACCAACGTGCGAACTCATTTAAGCGAGTAGAGTATGGCATCATTACCGAAATATTTAAGGGATTATTTGCATCCTGTTGATGTGCAAACTGATACGCCGCTAAGTTATAACTAATAGAGTCATAAGTCATTTGTGTAAATTCTTCTACCACATCGCGAGCCCCTTGTATTAGCTTTTTAAGGTCTAGCTCCATGGCGGCCGCTGGTAAAAGGCCAACCGGAGTAAGCACCGAAAAGCGGCCGCCTACACCTTGTTGAATTTCCAGTGTATTTACTTGATGTTTATCTGCTTCTTGTTTTAAAAGCCCTGACTCTTTATCGGTGGTAAACACAAAGTGCCTAGCCCACTTTTGATTTACTTTACTTTGCACTAGCTCTTTAAAATAAAGGTAGTAGGCCATAATTTCCGTGGTAGTACCAGACTTTGATACAACATTAAATACAGTTTTTTCTATATCAAGCTCATCAACCAAAGCATCAAGTACCACAGGGTCGGTAGTATCTCCGACAAAAATAACTTCAACTCTACTGTCAAATTCATCTAGTGCCTGTTGAATTGCACGCCCTCCTAGATCTGAGCCCCCTATACCGACCACCACTAGAGTGTCGGCCCATTCTGCTATGTCTTGGGCCACTTGAGCCGTGGATTTCACTATTTCCGATTGGGAAAGAATATTGACAAAGTCATATTCTCCACTCTCTAATTTGGCAAGTACGGCGTCCAAAACCTTATTATCTATCGAATCTATTTTCTCGGAAGCATTATTTATGTGAAGTCTAATCATGTTTTTTTAATAAAATTCTATTTAGTTTAGTTTCATTTCCCAAAATATTCAAATTTACTGTAGAATTGTGCATGTCAAAATCCAAACGCCCAAAATATGTGTTCGTGTCTGGCGGCGTTATTTCCGCTCTTGGTAAAGGCATCACCGCTGCTTCTATCTCCTTCCTGCTCAAAAAACATGGCTTCACAGTGTGTCCCATTAAATGTGAAAATAATTTAAATGTTGATTTTGGTACTATCAACCCGATTGAGCACGGGGACCCATTCTTATGTTTTGATGGTTTAGAAGGTGACCAAGATTTGGGTAATTATGAACGATTCCTGGATCAAGAGGTTGGTTACAAAAACTTTATGACCATGGGTCAGCTATATTTAACTGTAATTCAGAATGAACGTAACCTAGTGTACAACGGGGAAGACGTAGAGCCAATTCCTCATATTGTAAATGAAATAATTGGCAGAATCAGGAAAGCGGCACAGGAATCCCAGGCAGATTTTGTGGTAGTGGAGTTAGGCGGCACTGTGGGTGAATATGAAAATAATAACGGCTTATATTACGAGGCAGCACGTTGGTTAGCCATGAAAGAAGATGTTGCTCATGTGCATGTCACATATATCTTGCAGCCACCTCATATTGGAGAGCCAAAGACTAAACCTGCTCAATTTGGTCTAAAAGACCTGATGAGTATGGGGGTAACCCCTAACTTTATTGTGGCTCGAGCTCAAGAACCTGTTGATAAACAACGCAAATACAAATTTGCCATTAAGTTTGGAATTGAACCTGAAGATATTTTCTCGGCAGAAAATCTAGATAATATTCACAAAGTACCTCTTCACCTTCACGACCAAGGACTTGATGAGAGGATAATGAAATACTTTAAAGTTAAACCCAAGCAAGAAGCAGATTTTTCTGACTGGCAAAAATTAGTTTCTGGTATTGAAAAAGAAAAGAGTAAAAAAGTAAAGATTGCCATTGTCGGCAAATATTTCGGTACTGGCGACTCCCAATTAAACGATTCTTACCACGCCTTAATGCACGCCATTGAATATGCGGGGTTAGATACAGATACCGAAATAGAGATTAAAACAATTAACTCAGACAAAGAAGAAGGTAATATTTCTTTCCATCTTCAAGATGTAGATGGGGTAATCGTACCTATCGGCTGGGGCAAAAGGGGAATCCCAGGCAAGATTGAAGCCATTCAATATGCCCGTGAACACAAAATCCCATATCTAGGTTTATGTTATGGAATGCAATTAGCTTGTGTAGAGTTCGCTAGAAATGTTGTTGGACTTGAGGATGCTCACAGTGAAGAGGTAGACCCAGAAGCCGAACACAAAATAATTCATAGCATTCCATTCGACCCCAAATATCAGACAATTAAAGGTACAGGATCTTCGATGCGTTTAGGAACTTATCAATGTGTGCTCAAACCAAAGACTTTAGCTCAAGAAATTTATAGTACAAAGCAAGGGCACTTGCAGCCTCTTAGTGAAAAAGATGATCGTGTTGTTGTGCTAGAAAGGCATAGACATAGATATGAATTTAATAACGAATATCGTGAGTTACTTGAACAGCATGGGATGGTATTTAGCGGTACTTCTCCAGATGACTTTTTTGTGGAAATGATTGAACTTCCGAAAGAGGTTCACCCTTTCTTTGTAGCCACCCAAGCACATCCTGAATATAAAACCTACCCACTTAACTCACATCCTCTATTTAGTGAGTTCATAAAAGCTGCAGCTGATCATAACTAGTGGTAAGATAAAAGTATTAAATCTTACTGTTCACTGCTATGCAACTTTTCATTGATACTGCAGATACCGAAAAAATAAGCCAGGCCTATGATTGGGGTTTAATTAGCGGAGTAACCACTAATCCTACCTCAGTGGCGGCGGCAAATAAGAATTATCCCGATGTGTTGCGAGAGATCCTAGATATTATTGATGAAGGGTCCACTTTAAGTGCTGAGGTGCTAGCTACAGATGCCGAAGAAATGATTGAAGAAGGTCTGGCCTTGGCTGAGCTAGATGAAAGAATGGTCATTAAGATTCCCTGCACTTGGGATGGTATTAAAGCAGCCCATGTACTGGCTATGGAAGAAGTTCTGGTAAACATGACATTGGTATTTAGCGTTAACCAAGCATTACTTGCGGCAAAAGCAAGAGCGTTTTATGTTTCGGTTTTTGTAGGGAGACTGAATGACCGAGAGGAAGAATTAGGCTACGACCGTATTGAAGAGATTGTTGATATGTATGAAACTCAAGGACTTGATAGTCAGATTCTATATGCTAGTGTGCGTAGCACAGCAGATGTTGAACAAGCGGCCTTAGCTGGGGCTGATATTGCAACTGTAAAACCTGAGATTTTAGAAAATTTGGTTAAGCATGAGCTAACAGATGCCGGTTTGGAAAGGTTTTTAGCGGATGCTAAATCAGCTGGGATCAAAATTTAGGCTAATTAACTAGTTTTTGCTCGTATTCTGCGCGTGAGACTTTCAGTCTCACGCGCGAATTCTTAGGGCGGAAAGCTTTCTCTTCCAAGGCAGCTTCAAACTGCTGCCTTAATTCATTCTTCTCTTGATCTGTTAGTTCCCGGCCAAGTTGTAAGCCTCGCTCGATAGCTTTAATTTGAAATGCTTTTTCTAGAACCTCGATTTCTGGCTTAATGTTTGCGCCTCTTCCCTTCTTCTTACTACGCAAGTCAACTTCTACAGTATAGTCGCCTTCTTCACCTAGACGCACTAGCCTAATTAATGACTGCTTAGGCATTTTCTCTCTGGTCACGATGCACGTACGCATGGGTTCATTTTGTTTCATCGCCGGATAATAACAAATGTCTATGAATAAGGGAAATATTAAAAATCTTAGCTAGATTTTTCATCTGCTTTATAAGGCAGTGCTATTACGAAAGTAGTACCTCTTCCTTCAATAGACACAAAAGTTAGCAAGCCGTTGTGAGCTTCTATGTATGACTTAGCCAAATACAAGCCAATACCATTTCCTTCAGCTTTATGTTTAATGGCATTGTCGGCGCGGAAAAACTTCTTAAATATCCGCTTTTGTTGATACTCAGGTATTCCTATCCCACTATCTACCACCTCTAAAACTATCTGACTTTGCGATTGCTTGAAGTTAACTTTAACTTCCGAATGTGGGTGAGAATACTTAACAGCATTGCTGATTAGGTTGTTTACTACCTGGAATAGTTTGTTCTTATCCCCAGATAGAATAAACTCATGTGGCATTTGGGTCACTATTTCTATATTGACCGCTTGCGCGTTTACTTTATTTTCTTTCACTGCTGCCTCAACAATCTCAATAAAGTTAAATTTAGCCATATTCATATCCATAGAGATGTTGCGCTCAATGCGTGATAAGTCAAGCAGACTACCAACTAGCGCAATCATCCTCTCGGTACTGTCTTTAACATCTTTAACTACCTGGGAACTAGTTTCATCAAGCTGAACAAGGTCTTTAAGCAAGTCCACATTCCACTTAATTGCTGTCAACGGTGTGCGTAATTGGTGAGAGGCTACGGAAACGAAGTCAGACTTCATTTGGTCCTGGCGCCGCTCTTCTGTTTCGTCGCGGATAATAAGTACGCAGGAAGTAACTACATTTTTATTATTCTTGAGCGGCGCCACGGAAACTCCTACTGGTATATTTATATCATCTCCCAGCTCTAAGAGTGTATGCTGGGTGGAGGTAAATATCTTGCCAGATTCATATAAATCGTCAATGAAATCAAGGCGTTTGTCTTTATCACGATCATCAATAAAGTGCAGCACCTGTTCATGGTATTTATCTATTACTTCCTTACGACTCCTTCTAATCATACGTAAAGCAACATCATTAATAATGTAGACATTTTTTGATTGATTCAAAACAACTAGTCCATCTGCGACACTGTCTATAATTAAGCTTAACTGCTCTTTTTGTTCACTGGCACTCCTTTCTTGATCAGCCATTGAGGACAAAATATCAAGCTGACTTTGATTTAAAGTATCTAGATCATCAAGATTTTTTCTTAAGATTCCCACTAAATAATTAAGTGTAACTATAACTATTCCTCCACTAATTGTTTGGCTCGTGAAAATAACTGCTGTATAAATATCTACCTTTGTCCATTGAATTCCAAATAACAGAATTGAAGTAAAGAGAAAAGTAGGAATATAAAGCCTTACTGGCAAATGTATCCAGAGGAACGAAATAGATCTGGTGTGCTGAAAGCTGTAATGAGGGTTAAAAAGAAAAGCCCTATTATAAAGAAGGCTCTGGCGGTATTGATCTTGCGTAAATGTATCAACAGAATTAGTACTAGAGCAAAAGCAATCCCTGTGAAAAGAACTAGTGCTCCTAATTGCGAATTCAATGTCACATTAACATCAAATATGAAGAGGTTAATAATCAGGGCTGAAAATACTAGTAAAATTGCCGCAGCTGGAAATCGCAGACCAAGCTCCTCTACCCTCTGTCGAGGGGTAAGATCTGTGGCCAGAAGCCAAGCTACTAATCTTTTGTAGAAGCTAACCATTGGGCAGTTGACTTAATCTTAAGCAGTAGTTAGAAAAGCTGCCCACAACTTTTTGAAAATTTATTATGTTGTGGGCAGCTAGCATACCTTATTTTAGGCAAAAACAGCTGTGAATGCTATTTATGCTGTGGCTTTTTCTGCTTTTTCTTCTCCTTTTTCTTCTTCTTTCTCAGATTCAACAGCTGTTTGGTCTTCTGCCAGAGCTTCCTCATCTGCGGCTTGGGCAGCCTCAGCGGCGGCAGCCTTCTTTGCTTCGCGTTCAGCTGCCATAGCTGCCTCACGCTCAGCAATCTCTTCCTCGGTCATCTCAAAGCGGCTACGCTCTCCGTTTTTCTTAAAGGTCTCTTGCCCTTGAATATCTAACTTCCATCCTGTTAGTTTAGCGGCTAAGCGAGCGTTTTGACCTTCTCTGCCAATTGCCAGCGATTGATCGTCTTCACTTACTATTATCAAGGCTTGTTTTTCCTCTTCGTTAATTATACGCACCTCTATTGCTTCTGCTGGACGAATAGCATTCGCTAGATACTGATTAATATCATCGCTCCATGGGATAATATCTATTTTTTCTTCACCTCTTGGTGTGCGAAGTTCGTTCGTAATGGCATTAATACGCGCACCACGCTGTCCTACACAAGATCCTATGGCATCAACTCCCTCAGAATTTGAACGCACGGCAACTTTAGCTCTGAAACCTGGTTCACGAGCAATACCCATAATCTCTACTGTACCTGAAGCAATTTCAGGCACTTCCATCTCAAATAGTGCACGTAAGAAGTCGTTAGCTGCTCTAGACACAAGCAAAATTTTTCCTCGTGCATCTGTAATAATCTCCTTCAATAACACCTTGTAGCGATCTGCTGAGCGATAAAACTCTGGTGGGATCTGATCTTCTGGCATCATTTTAGCCGTGGCCCGATTTATTTCGAACAAGACTTCACCTTCGCGTGTCATTCGCTGTACAATGCCTGTCTCAATAGTTCCCAACTTCCCTTTAAACTGCAATAGCAGTGCATCTTTTTCTGCTTCTCTTACCATTTGGGAGATAACTTGTCGGGCAGCTTGAGCTGCAACACGGCCAAAGTCACCACTCTGAGTAATTTCTACTAGCACGTGATCTCCTAGTTTTAGTTTTGGCTCCAGCTGTTGAGCATCTTCCAAACTGATTTGAGTGGCAGGGTGAGTGACCTCTTCTACTACTTTTTTGTCTGCATAGGCGGAAATTGATCCTTTATCTATGTCAACTTCTACCTCTAAAGACTCTAAAGCTTCACCTGGGTAAATGTGGCGAAAGCCATATTTTACAGCGCTTTCAATTGCCTTTACTACTTCATCCGGTTCAATTCCTCTTTCTGCTGCAATCTGCCTAATTGCTAAAGCAAAGTCATTTTGAGCCATACTTTTTTGGATAATAAATAAATTTAAATTTTGCTAAAAAAATGAGCCAATCAGCTCATTCATACATAACTCAATTTCTACATGAAATTTTAGCACGTTTACGCTATTATTGTGCCACATGAATCCAGAAAATCAGCTTAGTATTCCCCTACCAACTGAAACTTCTAGGTGGAAAAACTTGAGTAGAACAATTCGCACCATATCTAGGAAACCTTTTAATCCTGGACCATACTGGCGCACCCAAGCCTTTGCATACACCGTGGTAAGTAGTTTAGTCATAAATCTAGGGCTATTGATGTATTCGGTGCTTAATTATGATGATTTATCACCAAAATTGAGATTCTTCTATGATGCACCTACAGAAACAACGATTCAATTAGATAAAAGTATTGCAATTTACACTCCCCTGGTAGTTTTCGGGGTTCAGTTACTGGTTATGTTTATACTAAATACAGTCCACAGATACGACCGCAGGCTAGCAGCGGTGATTAACGTTGTACTAATTTTACAAAACGTAATTGTTATTTTAGCGGGCATTCAAATCTTATCTCTTAGCACCTAGTGATGTTCGAAATTGATCCGTTAATCGTCACATATTCAGAAATTTTTAGCTATGCCTTCTGGGCTTTCCTAATTTCTTTAATTGCTACTCCGTTAGTCGGGCGTTTAGCAAAATGGATTGGCGCCTTGGACTTACCAGCTAATATGCGCAAGCCAGGAGAAGATTCTTCGACTCGGATTAATACTAAAGTGACAGCTAGATTGGGTGGATTATCTATAGTAATAGCGATTGGGATTGTGCTACTGCTTTCCGAACAACTTGGGTTTAGTGGACTTTCCTCGGCCATGGGCTTTAACAGTTGGGGTATTTGGGGAGGTGTTCTGATTTTGACTCTTGCGGGCATCTACGACGATGCCCGCGACCTCAGCCCTTTTGGTCAACTGATCTCTCAATTTGCAGCAGCCATTCTGGTTGTAGCATCAGTTTATGTAAGCGGCGGGAACATTGATTCTGTATTAATCGGTAACGAATTTATTGCTAGTTTGGGCCCATTGGTAGGACAAATTCTGATTATCCTTTGGATAGTAGCAATTATGAATTTCGTGAATTGGGCTAGTGGAATTGATGCTCTACATGGAGGACTCACAAGTGTAGCCTTACTTACGCTGCTGTTTATTGCCATGAGCAATGGTAATCCGTTTTTGGCAACATTAATTGCAATCCATTTAGGAGCTAACTTAGGCGTTTTACCATTCAATTACTACCCTTCCAAAATCTTCTACGGTTTTGGTGAAAGCATCAACGGCTTTTTGCTAGCAGTATTTGCTATCTCAGGTGAAGTCAAATTCGCTACGTCTTTAGTAATCCTAGGACTCCCGTTGGTAGATGCCTTATGGGTCGCATTTAACCGCATTCGCCGTAAAGCAAAAGAAACACGGTCTCCTCTTAAACTCTTAGCTGCTCCAATGAAAGGAGATAAAACGCATTTACACCACCGATTACTAGAGCTCGGTTACTCTTGGAAAACTGTTGTATTAATTGAATTATTGATCATGAGTGTATTTGCAATAGCAGCCTTTTTCTACAGTGGCTTCAGTTTAGAAAGTTTGACTGTACAATTGGCTCTGAGTGGTAGTGGCTTAATAATTATTTTTATCATCATAAATGTTGCCCGTACTAGAGTTCGTAAACAACAACTTGAAGCCCAACTGCGCGGTGAACACGTACCTACCGTAAAAGTTAAAATGGCTGTGCCAAAAGAAAGTGGTCAAAATGGAGAAGATGATGATAATCTTGAGGAGAAATTTATTTACTAATGTCAAATATCACGACTCAATCACAAACGGATACAGCTGGTGATGACGATGTCATTATCGAAAACCCTGAACCTGAATTTTATATTAGGCGCAGCAAGTCCAGCAAATATATTGTGGAGTATCATCGAGACATGTGCATCGGTGCCGCTTCTTGTGCCGCGATTGCACCCTTTACATTCGAAATGGATGATGAGAATAAAGCTGTTTTCACGGTGGCCGAAGACGTGGATGAGGATGATGCGATCCTAGCCGCGGCACAATCTTGCCCAGTATTCGCAATTATTGTAAAAGATGCTGAAACTGGTGAACAGATATTCCCGCCTGAAGGTTTTTAAATTAGAAGGGAAATTCAACTATGCTAAAAATAACTGATTTGGCTGTTAAATTGGCCGAAAGCGACAAGCAAATTTTGAAAAAAGTGAATTTAGAAGTGAATCCTGGAGAGGTTCACGTAATTCGTGGCCGCAATGGTTCAGGCAAAAGTACTCTGGCCGCTGTAATCAGCGGCCATCCGGACTTTGAAGTAACCGGAGGAGACATTGTTTTAGAGGGGGAGACGCTACCTGAACATCTAAATGAATCTATTTTTGAGGATACAACGACACCGGCATCTTTCTCCTTGCTGGAGCTAGAGCCCGACAAGCGCTCGCTGGCGGGCATTTTTTTAGCAAATCAATACCCGTTGGCAGTCCCGGGTGTGAACTTAAGCAATTTTCTGCGCTTAGCCTATAACGCCCGCCAGCCCCAGGATCTACCTGTATTCAAATTCCGTAAATTGTTAAAAGAGCGTGCAGAAATCATTAATTACCCTGAGCATCTACTTGACCGCAACCTAAATGAAGGGTTTTCCGGAGGCGAAAAGAAGAAAACGGAAATTCTCCAAATGGCAATTGTGGAGCCAAAATATGTAATTCTAGATGAAACTGATTCTGGTTTAGACAAGCATGCAATTGAGGATGTGTTTACAGGCATCCAGAAACTACGCGAGACTATTTTGCCTGATCTAGCTTTAATCATCATTACGCACTACGAGAAAGTCTTGGACTACATTCAGCCAGACGTCGAGCACGAAATGCAGGCCGGAAAGCTGATCTAGACAGGAGGCTAGTCAAATTTATACGCTTCAACTTCTTCACAAGCCCAAGCAGTTGATTCCTTCCAGAATGTTCCTCGCAGTTCGTCCGGAATACAATGCCGCAAGGCGTACAGAGCATTATGAATTTCTTGCTGACATTCCTTAAAGAATTCATCTGAGTCCATCTCAGCAGTAGTGTAGAGGCGACTGTCCTCAAAATCGTAAATAAGTAAAACTTCTTCATCAGTACCAACAGTGGCCGGGTCCAGCCCAAAGTTTCTGGCCTGAGCATCACAGTGACGCAAACCTTTTTGATGTAGCTTTTTTAGCTCTCTAATCATCATCTGCCCAACCTGCTTAAATCTTTCAAGATCTGTGATTCTATATCTATCTAAAGGTAAAACTTTTCTAAAAAATGTGAGATAAAGAGACTCAGTTCCTGTTTTAGAGTAGGCATAGGGCACAAAATGCTCTACACCTGCTTTAGTAGCAACTTCATGCGCTTGCAACTCCGCTTCTACCCTACTCTGATTAATTTGCTTAGCAAAGACAACCCTTCTAATACCTTTCGTATCAATTACAACCACCATAGCAGCAAAATTGCGACTACCACCTTTTTCTACGGCTGCCAATAAGTCCATAGGTGTCGGTGCTTCTGCCCTGGCTACAGGGTGATCAAGCTGGGAAAAAGTGTCAATGTTACCTGATTTGATCAGCTCGTTAATAATTCCCACATAATCAGGCGGCTCGGTTTTCTCAACTTCAGGGGTTTCGCCTTCCTGAGGCTGAGACGTAGGAGACTCAAAGTGAGGAGTTATATCAGGATTTTGCTCCGACATCTGAAACTACTAATCTATGCAAACCAGTATGTAGTTACTAATGTTAAGCCGAGGATCGCGACCTAGTCGGAGCAAGTAATTAGCAAGTTGCACAGCCAGATTGGATTGGTTGAATTCAGTTTAATTATAAAAATAAGTTAACAAATTGGTTTTTAAAAGGTCAAATAGACTTAGAAGTTTTATACATAGATATAGTATTTATATCTTTTAAATCATTTTATATCGCTAAGAAATTAACGAGTTAGTA
>CAYUPY010000028.1:0-13178 GCA_964446595.1 uncultured Candidatus Saccharibacteria bacterium
TTGGAAACCTTTAGTTCATGTTGCATCATCCATTCTACCCAGTAATCTTCGTTCCTACTGTAAATATCCACCAAGGATTGTGCATCAACTTTAGAGAATCCCTTTTCCCTTAAGATATATATGGTTTCGGCTTTCTCGGCTTCGGTTGAGTTCTTAATCTCCTTCCTCTCCTTCTCAGCCTCTTGGTGATATACATCTTGTTGAGATCTGATGGATAGAAAGTTGCCTAACCCCATAGACAATCCATCTGCAATCAGATTCGCTACTCCAAATAACAATACCGCAGCAAAACTTAATCCTGCTAGTTCACTATCGTTAAAGCTAGCACCAGAGAATCCCGCGACTACAGCAAAAGTAGTTACTATCCCATCATTCCCTCCATATACAATCTCCCGTAAATATTCAGAAAATGGATTCTGTTTGTGCTCCTTACTTAGGTGCTGAGTTAATTCTTTTTCGGTCATCTTGCCTTATTTTTGCACATACAAAGTCTGAGTGGGATAAGCAAACTGAATATCTTCTGCTTCAAACTTGTCTTTTATTGCTAATAAGATTTCCTGTTGCACATCCAAAAACTCGTCATAGTCAAATGTAGTAACATAGAAATGTAGTTCATAAATGATTGCGCTGTCACCATATTCAATTAAGTGTACCCTAAAAGTACCTTGTTCTATTCTATCGTTCTCCCTTAATATCATCTTTACCATTTCTGGTACTTCTGGGACTAGCTTAGGGTCTGTCTCGTATAAAATACCTAATTTGTGCAGTCCACGTCTTTTTTTCACACGTCCATAATTGTGAATGCTTGAGCTAACCAGTTCTGAGTTAGGCATGATTATTTCTTCTCCATCAATCGATGTAATACGTGTACTCCTAATTCCTATTTTTTGTACAGTACCTGTTTGACCATCTACAATAATAAAGTCACCTACTTTAAAAGGCTTATCTACTACTATAGAAAAGGAGCTAATCAAATCGCCTAATACAGCTTGTACAGCTAGTGCGACAGCTATACCTCCAATTCCTAACCCGGCTATTAAAGAATTAACATCGTATCCTAAGTTAGACAGAATTAAGAGACCAGCTATTATCCAGACAATCACTTGGGTGGCAGTAGCTAGAAAGCGAATAACTCCTTCATTACTGTGTTCTTTACTACGTTGTAAGTAGCTATGAGCTGCATAGTCAATCACTCTGCTAACTAACATTATTGCCTGCCACGTCCAGATAATAATGAATAGAAAATAGGCAAGAGTGCGAATTCCGCTTGATAAATCTGTCATTACCAAAGTAACCAAGTAAGCTCCAGTAATGGTAGCTGTAAAAAATCCCAGATCGGCAAGGCGATCGGCAATAGCATCCAGCAATTCATGTGAATTGAAGCGCTTTAATTGTTGATATACGTATCCTTTGATTACAAAAAATACTACGTATGTACCTACAAGAATCAGAGCTGTAATTAGCAAATCCCGTGCATTTTCTTGCACAAAGGCACCCGCTGCAGATACTAAGTTGTTGAAAAATATGTTAAATTGTTGCATAGTTGCATTATATCTTAACACTCTTCAATGAGCGAATATCGAGAACTTATCATTATTATTGTAGTCACAGCACTTGTATTTACATTCGGTGGTTTCTTTATCGGCACTGCTACAGCTGGAAATTCTGGTTCTGAACAAACGCAGACTAGTTCCTCCACCACGTCAGCCGATATGGAGCATGATCATGGGGAAACCCCAGTACCAGCTGACACAACTGCCCCAACCGTCAAAATTGAGTTAACAGAGGACGAGATGTCTGGGTATAACTTACGATTAATAACCGAGAACTACAAATTTACACCTGGCAAAATCGGGTCCGAACCTGTGGCAAATGAGGGTCATGCACATCTGTTTATTAACGGTAATAAAGTCGCACGGTTGTATAGCCCTTGGTTCCACATTCCTGCAGAGATGTTGACTGCGGAAAGTAATGAAATCACAGTAACATTGAATGCAAATGATCACTCTGATTGGACTGTAAACGATGAGCATATTTCTGCTAGCCAGTTATTAGAGGCAGAACCAGAGTCAGAGTAAATTTGGCAAAAAGCAGGTACAGTTGTGTTATAATTGCCTGCGTATTTCGGGGAGTAGTTCAGTTGGCTAGAACGCGCGCTTTGGGAGCGCGAGGTCGCAGGTTCGAGTCCTGTCTCCCCGATTTTCAAAGCCTCTTCTTAACAAACTAGTTGAACATGACTATCCATATCACACCTAAAAAAGGGACCGCGGTTATATTGAGCAATACTTTTCCTGCTGAGGCAGCAACAAAGCGCGTACTTACTGCAATGATTTTTATAGCTTTTGTCTTTTTTATCGGGTTTTCCGTTTTTCCATTGTTGGCGGAAATAGACACTGATTTCTTTCTGTTGATGATAGTTTTAGTATTCCTCGGTTTCACTTTTTCTTTCATTAATTCAAGCGGTGGGGAAGCAGCTGATATTGAAATTGATGAGAACTTGGACTTAATAAAGGTAGGAGATAAGGAATTTCAATTGTCATTGACACGTTTTAGTTATAGTACTAGAAATTATAACAATCCATTAACCAGAAGGTACTTTGACCGCGAAGTGATAGATATCACACTGCGACAAGGGGATTTAGTACATGTTTTCACCAGTACAGTTTCAACTTTCATCGTTATTAAGGAAGGTCTTCAAGATACTTTAGGGGTCAGGACCGCAGACCAATAGCTTAAGTCGCTACTTGCCTTGCCACGAAACCAGAAACCAATTAAGATAAGGTAGTGAAACAAGAAAAAATACTAATAGGTGTAATGTCAATTTTAGGTGGCGCCATTGTGGGCCTAGGCCTCACCTTGATTTATTTTAATACAACTTACCGTCGTGATCGTTTAGTTGAATTGGTAGTTTCTGATGTGATCGAGGAACGCCGTGGCAACGCTGGCGTGACAGTGGTAGATAATGGACCAGTAAGTGGAAGCTCTAGTGATGAGTTACCTAAATTAAGCCCTGTGGTAGAAGTACTAAATGGTTTGCAAATTCCTTGGGATCTTGAGTTTATTGAGCTAGCAGGGAAAAGCGGTTTTTTGTTTACTGAACGTAGCGGCACACTGAAGTTTGTAGAGTATGATGTTACCAAGGGGGGGAGTGTTACTAAAAATGAAGTAGTGACTGTACTTAGCCCTCCCGATATTAGTGTAGGAGGAGAGGGCGGACTGATGGGCTTAGCTGTTGATTCTAACTTTACGGAGAACGGTTACATTTATATGTGCTTCAATAGTTCTAAACCTGGGGATGGGAAAAAGGATGTACGCGTGGGGCGCTGGCGGTTAGGAGATGATTTGAAAGCAGATAATCGCACCGATATTGTGACAGGTATGCCAAGCATTAACAGCCAGCGCCACTCGGGCTGTCAGTTAGAGTTTGGACCTGATGATAATCTATGGATTGGTACTGGTGATGCAGCTACTGGTTCCTTTCCGCAAGATCCTAATAGTTTAGGCGGTAAAATCTTGAGAGTTAATCGTAATGGGGATGGTGTGGACGGAAATATGGATGCTCCCTATGATGCGCGCATCTTTAGTTATGGTCACAGAAATGTGCAGGGTTTAGATTTCTTCCCGGTAAATAACCAACCTTCTATTAAGGGCGCTCAGGTGCTGGGGTTGAGTATGGAACATGGTCCAAGCATAGATGATGAGCTTAACTTTTTGCTGACAGGAAATGCTGGCTGGGATCCTGTGCCTGGATACAATGAATCTGTACCCATGACTGATAAAGTAAAGTATCCTGATGCCTTCACCGCTCTTTGGTCGAGCGGGAGGCCAACTATTGGTGCTTCTGATATTGAAATTCTTTCGCATGCTGGCTGGAAGAAGTGGGAAGGCGCTGTAATGGTAGCGGCCTTAGCGGCTGAAAATGTTAAAGTACTAGACTTTGCAGGAGATTATGCCAACACCTCTGAACCAATGATTACAACCATTTTAGCCGACCACGGAAGGATCAGAAGCATTACAATGGCTGAAAACGGTAGCTTGCTGATTCTCACCGCGAACGGCAGCAATAGCGACAAGATTTTATTAGTTAAGCCTCATTAATAGGCGTTAGCTGGAAAATACTTGGATTGAGTCCGGATTGTCTCACTATCGTAATTTCTTTCACCTTAAATTTATCCTTAGCTGCATTCTCTAGCAGTTTTTTTTCGGTAGTGAGGATAGTTGCAGACCCAGTAGGTTTTAAGAAAGACTGCATTTTATTGATTAGTAATTGATAGAGTTGTTTGTTTTTATCATGCCTTCCCACCCTGATTCCAAATGGCATATTTGTGATAACTTTATCAACCGAAGCATCTTTTAGCTTTACCATGGAAATATTGCTGCGAAACAGATTGTAGGTACGTTTTTTTATTTGAGCAGCATTTACGTTAGCCTGAGTGGCTGAGATGGCGCGGCCACTTAAGTCAGAGGCCCAAATTGGGGCCGCGCCAAAATATAGCATTGCGGAAATTGGAATAACTCCGCTGCCGCAAAACGGGTCGTACACCAATTCATCTTTCTTGACTGCGGCAGCTGCGCACATCACGTATCCTAGTGCGGGATTGATTCCGCCACTACCAATAAATGCCACACGCCAATCTCGAGCCTCATTCTTAATCTTATGACTTTCATTTCCAATAACTGCAGTGTGAGTAGGGGAGAGCAGACTGCTAAACCTCATAAGACCCTGATGTTCTCCCGAGTCAGAATCATTTTCGGGGATTATTTCGTCATCACCAACCCATTCCAGTTCAATTCTTCCGGGCCTTACTAAAGCTATTTGTACTGAGTTACCAAGCTTTTCCTTGACCTCAGCTAATACAAATTCTTCTGTACCGGCTATTGTATAAAGTGCATATTGTTGTTGAATTTTCATTTCGTCTGCTAATATAGGTTCCAGTATATCTCAAATCAAATATTTTTATGGCTACAAAAAAGAAAAAGAAGCAAAAAAGTACTCAAAAAGTTGCAACACCCAGCACTAACCCTACCGCAACCCAGTCAGAAGTTACTCAACAGGACAATCCCAAATCTGCAAAACCTAAAAAGAGTAGCTCCCAAAGTGGTTTAGCTAAATTTTGGGCAGACAATAAGGTGAATTTGATAGGTTGGACCGTAGTAGTCTTTATTCTGGCCATATTCTTTGGTATTGTCACCTATACTAATCAGCAAACCGCACAAAGGCTTAGCGAAATAACCATGGTTTATGAAGATGATAATATTAAAGGTGACGTTGATGGCGAAAATGTTGTAATAGAATATGCTGACTTCGGTTGTCCAGGTTGTGCTAGTTTTGCTAGCTATGCAAGCCAGTTAGTTGAAGATGATTCGATTGAAGGCGGAGTGAAGGTTATTTTTAGACATTTTCCAATTTTAGGCGCTAACTCTGTACAAGCAGCAATTGCCACGGAAGCTGCTGCCAACCAAGACAAGTTCTGGGAAATGCATGATCAACTTTTCCTAAACCAGGCTGAATGGCGCGCTGCAGCAAATAAGGATGAAGTAATTGCTTTCTTTGTAGATTATGCAGAAGAGATAGAGCTGGATTTAGAGAAATTCCGTGCTGACATGGATGATACTGCTACAGAAGAAAGAGTTAATGAGGAAGCAGCTCAAGCTAGAAGTATCTATCTAAACTCAACCCCATCAATTTTTATTAACGGAGAGGCTGTAAACCTAGAAGAGCTTACTAACGGTTATGAGAGCCTAGCTGAGATAATTAATAACTCCTAAGCAGTTAGGTTCATATTAGCTCGATGGAGGCTGCAAACTCTTGCAGCCTCCTCTTGTTTTAATGTAATCTAATATATGTACTCTTTTACTACCTTACTTGCAGACTCTCTCCGTGTGACAGCTATTGTTGCGATTATTGCACTAGCGGCAATTGTCACACATCAGCTTAATCCGATTACAAATAATCTAGAAGACCTACCTCGAGAAGGAACAGTGGCTGGAGCAATTGCTATTAACGCGTCAGATATATCTCGGGACTATTCAATTTCCACAGCGGAATTCAGAGTACTGGGAGCAGATGATTATATTTATCAACAAGGTAACCTCACTAGCTTAATCAAGTCATATCAAAAACCTAGCATAGTTGCCGATTTAGTGGAGATCTATAATCCTACTACGCAGCCAATTAGATTAGCGCTTAGTGCCAAGGTACCTACACATGTGAGTGAATTTGTACTTGTAGATTTAGTAGCAAATAATGAACTTCAGCCTTTAGTTGTACCAGGTGTGAATAATTTTCCAATCCATGTGATTGAAATAGCACCTTTTACAGCCAAAACTTTACAGATAAAAGTCGTGGAAACTGAAACTATTAACTTTGCTTACAGCGTTAGCTATCAATTTGCGCAGCGATACTAGATCTTACTGGTCGATCTTTAATGCTGCGAGATAAGCTTCTTTAGGAATTTCAACTTTACCAATCTCCTTCATTTTCTTCTTACCCTTTTTCTGCTTGTCTAGCAGTTTGCGCTTACGAGTCTCATCTCCACCATATAGCTTAGCCGTAACATCTTTACGGAATGCTTTAATATCCTCTCTAGCAATGATCTTTCCTCCAATCGCTGCCTGGATTGGCACTTGAAATTGCTGACGGGGAATAATGTCTTTTAACTTCTCAGCTATTGCCTTGCCGCGATTCTGGGCAGAATCGCGGTGACATAGAAATGAAAGCGCTTCCGCTTCTTCGCCATTGATTAGAATGCTTACCTTTACAATGTCAGCAGCGCGGTGATCAATGAATTCATAATCCATGGAAGCATAACCACGCGTAAGGGATTTTAGTTTATCAAAAAAGTTAACCAGTATCTCCCCAGAAGGGATTTCGTATTTGATTACCGCATGTTTAAGTGTGGCAATCTCCGCTTTAGTGGTGAACTCCATTGATTTATAAACTCCACGATTAGCTTGACACAGTTCCATCACTTGACCAATATATTCCTCCGGAGTAAACACTTCTAATTTAACCCACGGTTCATAAACATCCTTAATTAGACTCTGTTCTGGGAATTCTGACGCCATTCTAGTGGACAAAAAACCTTCTTCATCTATACGTGAGGTATTAATATTCTCCAGCTTGGAATAATCGGTAGTATTTAGTTTAACCCTATACTCTACACTCGGAGTGGTGCTAATTAAATCAATACCAAATTCTCGCTCTAAGCGTGCTTGAATGATCTCCAAATGTAAGAGGCCTAAAAATCCACACAAAAAGCCTGTTCCCAAGGCCTGAGAGGTCTCTTTTTGAAAAGTGAGTGCCGCATCATTTAAAGATAACCGCTCTAGGGCCTCTTTAAAATCGGTGAAATCTGAGGCATCTACAGGATAAAGTGAGGCAAATACCATGGAGCGCGGCGGTTGGTAGCCCATAAGAGGAGAGGCTTTCTGCGCCGCGCTCGTCACAGTAACCGTATCACCTACATGAACTTCGCGAATATCACGTAAGCCTGTAGCTATGTAACCAACCTCTCCTGATTTGATAGAATCAGCAGGGCGCATTGCTGGATACAAATAACCTACTTCCACCGGTTTGACCTCTGCTTTACTTCCTAAAAAAGTGATTGGGCGATTGCGGTCAATATTACCGCTAAAAAGTCTCACCAAGGCCACAGCACCCTTATATTCATGATAAAACGAATCAAAAATAAGCGCCCTAGGAACCTCACTTCCTTCTTTAGATACAATAGCTTCGCTGGCACTTTCATTAATACCAGCTAATGGTGCAGGCACGCGCTCTACGAGCGCGTCCAAAATAGCTGGCACTCCTATCCCGGTTTTGCCGGAAGCTAAAATAATCTCACTTTCTTCAAAACCAAACATCTCCATCACCTCCAACTTCACTCTGTCAGTATCTGCATTTGGCAGGTCAACTTTATTCAGAACAGGAATCACCTTTAAATCATACTCTAGAGCCTTATACATTACCGATAATGTTTGTGCCTGAATGCCCTGCGTCACATCGATTAGCAACAAAGCACCTTCACAAGCAGCAACTGAGCGAGAAACCTCATAGGAAAAATCTACATGCCCCGGGGTATCGATCAGATTTAAGATATACTCACCTTTTTCTTGTAGCTCGCCATCGTATTTGTAAATCATACGGGCTGTTTGGAGCTTAATAGTAATACCACGCTCCTGCTCCAAGTCCAAAGTATCCATATTACGATCTTTGCTTACCCGTTTTTCAATTGTATCTGTTTGCTCCAACAACCTATCGGCAAGTGTAGACTTACCATGATCAATATGGGCAATAATACAGAAATTACGTATCTGATTCGACATTTTCAGTTTCCAGCAAGTTCAAATACCACGTGGTAGTGCCAATTGTAAGTAACGTAAGAGTAAAAAATTCAATAATTGTACTCATAACCCCAGTTATAAGAGTCACTATTAAGAATAGAATCACATTACTCTCAGTAAAATTCTCTATAACCTGAAAAATCAAGTCAATGATTCCGAGCGGTATTGAAACTATAATAATTATGATAAATAGAGCCAGTAAGTATAGCATTATCTTACCGATTCTCCCGCGCACCAGTCCCAGACTTCTGCCAATTGCCTGTATAAACGCGAACGGCTCCAACACTGCAATAGTCGGAGCGAACAGTAGATTAGCATGCAAATACAACAAAACTGGAACTAGAATTAATAATATTAATGCCACCACACACAACACGAACGGCCCCAATAAAGAACCTGCAAGTAAGACCGCTGCGACAACCATCGCCAGTACAAAATAAATAACGAAAATTGCCAATGCAGTGCTAAAACCTGCAGGTACCCGATGAAGCGCAATCTGCATAGCTTCGCCTAAACTATATTCTTCTTCACGTAGAATCTTGGCTGAGGTAATGACCAGCAAGTTCTGGATCAGTATTGAAATTGCTATGTATATCGGGGTTCCCACTAGCAATGCAATCACTAGAATAGGAAGTATTGGCTGTAGAACCACCATCATTTCTTGAATGCCGTATGACTCAGGGCTATCTAATAATGCCTCAATTTCGGCTACATTCACCCCAGAAAGTAATCCAAATAAAAAACTAGCCACTATTACCAGTCCAAACAATCCTAAATACATGCCTAAAGGCACTAAAAACTTTCGTAAATTCCTGAATAAAACAGTAAAAGGAATAGTGAGTAACTGGTCTAGTCCAAAGTTCTCGCTAGCAATTTTTGGCATATATTTTTTCATAGTGGATTTTAGCAAGTTTTAGGCTTCCCGTAATTGAATAAACCACAGAGTACGTAATACCGAGGTAACTACCAAGCTAATGGACAACCACAGCATCGAAGCAACGTTAGCAATTACTGTAGTCGCTAATACCTGTAGATAGTGTTCGCTGGTTCTCACAACCGCAAACTGAGCATAAGCCGCAATCATATTTGGCAGATACATCCAGATATTAAAAACTAGTATCACGAAAGCAGTCAGTAAATAGTCCTTTATTTTAAACCTACCTGTCACTGCCAGACTTTTGGATGTCGCGTCAACTACACCATCCTGCTCAATTGCGACTATAGTTGGCGCGAACCAGACCCTCGCAATAGTTAACCCTATTAAAACCACCATAATTACAAAAAATATTATTTTAGCCAGTGCAATAAGTATCAGACCAAAAGGAGTAACTGCCAAAGATAACGTGAAGATAGTCTCTAGTTCTATTAGGGTTCGTAGTGCAAACTGTACTAAAAAGAAAACTATCATTACAAAAAGCGCTGCTACGATGGCTCTTCCCATCAGCATCCCAGACTCTTTGAATGCCTTGCTTAAGTTGATTTGATTCTTAATTTGAATCGAATAAGTTAACTTTGTGGTAGCGACATCAAAGAAGACTAGGAGCACGAAGCCAATTAAGAAAATAATTAGCGTTATTAGCAATCATAAATACTACCGGCATGAAAGTTACCAGGCTGATCCCTATAAAGTTGCAAAATACCAAATTTAAGTAGCTAAACTTGGCCTTACCTATAGTAGAGAATACTTGAGAAATTAACCGTTCCATAAGGGATTTTAGCAATAATTATGTATTGATGAAATACTTACTCAACCAAGTGAGCTGCTTCTTGGCGACTTGGCGGTGTGATTGCTGGATCAGTTGGATGCACTGTTCCTTAGCCAAGTCGCCATCCAGGTACTTAACCACAGCAGGGTAGCCACTTCCGGTTAGTGCAGGGCAGTCACGAGCAAATCCCATCTCCATCACCTTTTGAACCTCATCCACGATTCCCTCTCGCCACATTTGCTCTACCCGCCGATTAATTCTCGACTCCAACTCAGATAGTGGTAAGGCAATAAGCTTCTTCTTAAATACAAACTTATCTTGTAACTCAGCAAAAGGGAAATCTATTTTTGGCTGAGGCCCGGCTTCCTGCTTCTCAATCTTTCTGATTAGCCGTACAGGATTGTTTTTATCGCTATTGTTTAAATCGGCAAGTAGTTGACCACCAAGGCGAGTCTGTAGTTCCGCAACCGATAGGTGCTCTAAAGCTTGCCTTAGGGTTGGGTTAGGCGGCACGGCACTAAAGCTTTTCTCAGGTTGCAACACAGCGTTCAGATACAAACCCGTGCCTCCAACCAACACCGGAACTTTTCCTAACTCTATTATCTCCAAGATAGATTCACAAGCTTGATGGCGGAAATCGAATGCGCTGTAGCGTAAATCAGGTTCTACAAAACTAAGCATTCTAATATTTATGCCCGAATTCTCCAGCTCGAATACTGGTAATCCTGTTTTACTCTTTCCAACCTCCGTTACGTTACCTTTATTAGTTCCGATATCTAAATACTTATATATCTGCCGAGAATCAGCATTAATTAGCTCACCATTAATCTTTTGAGCCAATTCTAGGGCAAATTTTGTTTTTCCAGCTGCCGTAGGCCCCGCTACAACATGTATAATCTGAGAAATCATGAGTAAGTTTAGCAATTTTAATGGATTAATATTTAACAGATTCGCAGCCCGCGAAACAGATAATGTACTTCATTTACTATCTACTTCTGGCGAAAAAATCACTGTAATTGCAAAAGGTGTAAAAAAGGCGGAAAGTCGCAAATCGCATGCCATAGATTTGCTGAATCTAGTACAGGTCAAGCTAGTGGAAGGGAAAGGAAGCTTACCAGTGCTTACAGAGATCAGGCTTTTAGATGATTTAAGTAAGTACAAGCAAGAGTACACTGGGCTTATGTTCACTCAGCTAGTTTGTGAGTTAATTAAGTTCTTTGCCGAAGAGGGACAAGAGGATCCCGGGATTTACAATAACGTTTGGAAGATTTTAGAAGTAGCTCAACCACAACGATACTCATTACTGGCGGCCACAATTATCCTCAGATTGCTATATAACAGCGGTAATTTACCTAAACTCAACGAGGATGTTTACACATCGCTAGAGCTAGAGCCAGGTGCTATGCGTTTAAGTGCGAATCCCATTGGCTATACGTCACAGACAAGCGCTGCCCTAACCTCAGAACCCGTTCCCGATAGACTTTATAAAGTGCAGCGCTTCATTATAAATCAGGATTATCGCTACGTTCAGAGTATCCAACTCTCACCCGCAGAAGATATACAACTCTTTAATCTTCATGTTGCTTGGCTACAAAACACATTGGAGCGAGAGTTGCGCACGGCCACCATGTTCACTCAATCGATCACCAGCACGAAGGTAGAGTAGCATAGACATAGCGGATATATTATAGGTTGTTGCTGCTCGTATGTTTTCCTGCTATAAATCGTCATGCAAAAACAGCAACCTGAAAACGTCATCATTTCTAGTTGGCCTTCAAGTGGAGGCACCTCAATGGCTCTACTATTGGCTAATGAATTACAAATGCCATATGTCTATGGGGGAGGACTGCTGAAATTCTTTGCTCAAGAAATCTTCGGAGGTGATTCCGGAAAACCTCAGATGCAATTCGAAACCGCATTTGGTGAAGCATGGGATGGAATCTGGGAAGAATATGCTCAATGGACACTTAATAATCGTCACGGCGTAATTCTGGAAGGTATGACGGCCGGATTCCTGTACAGCAATGACAACTCGTATGCCATCATGTTTAAAGCGAGCCTGGAAGCCCGCGCACAGCGCTCAGATCGCGACAACCGCTTGGATTCTTTAGAAACACTTAAACAAAGGGACGTAGAAGTACGCGCTCGCTGGATTCGCCTATTTGATGTAGATGTATACGACGAACAACTTATTAAAGATCGCTACGAGCTCATGCTTGATACTTCTGGCATGACAATTACCGAAACTCTGCTTGCGACTCAGGAGCATTTGCAGGCGGCCGGTTTCCAGCTAGATATTTCTCCCGCTAATGCGGCCGCCTTAGAGGAAAAATATTGGGAGAAAGGTAAAGAGTTTTTCAAACATAAGCTTGCTGCTAAAGGGTTAATGATCGATGCAGGAGAAGTCTTTCGTGACTGGAAAGAGCACTTCCCTAAAATGGTGGCTGAACTACCAAGAGAAATGCGCGACGTTATTAACAAAATTGCGCCTTAAGATTCCTGCGCAGCATTCAAGTCAAGCAAATTACTCAAATCACTGGACACCTCCCTCGGCGCGAAAATCACCGTACGTTTGTTTTTTTTAGATAATGCTATTTGCACACTAACTTTACCATCTTGAATAAGGAAAACCGGTTTAGTGTAAGCAAGACTCTGAACATTATTAGTTCCGAAAATCATATTACATAAATATACCTGCGTGGCTTGATCCAGTTGAGTAAAACTTACTCTCTGTATTCTAGGCCCGCTATGGCTAACCTTGCCTCTGTAAAATAACCCTCTTGTTTCATCTTCTGACATATATTATTAAAAACAGTTTAGATGAATAATAACACATCCTGTAGTATAACAGAGATATACAATCTCAAAATGCTTAGTCAGCTTAAAATTATGCAGGCGGCTTTAGACTTTTTTGCACAAACAAGAAACGATGGGCAACTACAAAGTTAATTTTTGCCTAAAGTAAAGGTTTTGCGCTAAAATTAATAAAAGTGAGCAAGAGTTAGTGAGAACTTGCACCTGAATTGGCTACAACTAAAAAAAATTAAAGTGAATTGTACTGCAATTCATGTAGGGTGGAACCATCTATTTAAATTGAGATCCCGGCAGCTTGTGTACTAGTTGTGC
>CAYUPY010000028.1:13188-16884 GCA_964446595.1 uncultured Candidatus Saccharibacteria bacterium
ACGTTATTCAATCAAATATATATTAGTACAGACCTTATGAGTAAACCTAAAGAAACAAAAAACCAGGTAGATTTAGAAACTGTAGTTGCCTGGGCAAAGCGCCGCGGATTCGTTTTTCCCGCATCAGACATTTATGGTGGTTTAGCAAACACCTATGATTACGGTCCATATGGTACGCAATTAAAAAACAATGTCCGCGACCTGTGGTGGGATCGTTACATTAAAAGGCGTGGCGATATTTATGGGATTGATAGCACGATTATTTTACGTCCAGAAGTGTGGGAAGCGAGCGGACATACTGCTAGTTTTGCGGATGTCATGGTTGAGGATAAAGTTACACATAAACGCTATCGCGCCGATCATCTGGTAGAGGAATACTTCCAAAAGAAAGGTGAAGAAGTAAAAGCTGATGGTCTAGAGCCTGAGGAATTGCAAAAGATGTTGGAAGACAACGGAATTAAGTCTCCAGATGGCAATGACCTAAGCGAGCCTAAGCGCTTTAATCAGCTATTCCAAACAGAAATAGGAATTATTGCTGGTGATAAAAACAAAGCATATTTACGTGGAGAAATTGCTCAAGGACTGTTTTTAAACTTCAAGAACATCCGGGACTCATTTAGGCCAAAGTTACCTTTCGGTATTGGGCAAGTAGGTAAAGCATTCCGTAACGAAATCACTCCCGGTAAATTTACTTACCGCACCTTGGAGTTTGATTTGATGGAGTTCGAATACTTCTTTAACCCCGCAGAAAATGACTGGGAAGAGATGTTTGAAAGCTGGAAGCAAGATATGCATGAGTTTGCACTAGAACTAGGTCTAAAGGAGGAGCAGCTTCGTTGGCGAGCGCACGAAGACTTTGAGCGTTCACACTACTCAAAAAGAACTGAAGACTTGGAGTTTGACTTCCCTTGGGGATTCAAGGAAATGTGGGGCCTAGCTTACCGTACGGATTTTGATCTGAAAAACCATACCGAAAACTCAGGCAAGGACTTGAGTTATATTTATCCAGGCGGCGAACGCGTTATACCCCATGTGGTGGAGCCAACATTTGGTTTGTCGCGTACAGCCTCAATCCTAATGTTCGCCGCCTATGACGAAGAGACCCTGGAAGATGGTAGCACTAGGACAGTGTTGCGTTTCCACCCTAAGATCGCACCTGTAAAGGTAGCAATCCTTCCGCTTCAAAAAGACGACAAATTGCAAGATTTGGCAACTGAAATTTATGAAGACTTGCGCGGCCACTTTACTTGTGAATATGAAAGCAAGGGAAATATTGGAAAGATGTATCGTCGCCAAGACGAAATCGGCACACCTTTCTGCGTAACAATTGATTTTGATTCTTTGGAAGACAAAATGGTGACAGTACGCGATCGCGACACAATGCAACAAGAAAGAGTAGCGATCGCGGAACTTGAACAGTATTTAAGCACAAGGCTTTAAGCCTCTGCCAGTTGGGTTGCAGCCATGTCTTGAGAAAATTTCTCTATTGCGGACCGCGCAGCGGTCCGCAATTCCTTTATCTCCAGAATAAGCTGGGGATTTTCTTTTTCCACTGCTTCTAAGTCAGCATTACCAAATATTAAAGCAGACAATAATGGTAAGATAATCGAAGCAATATAGGCAACAATCTGTTGTTTCAAATCGGAGTCAAACACTTCTTTGTATAGCTTGCCATAAAGGTAGGTTACTAGAGATTCAGCCTTATCAGTCATGGAGTATGTGAGGAAACCCAAATACTCTTCATTTGGATCCACCTTAAATCTCTCAAGTATTTCTGGTGCCAAGTATGACTTAAATGGGTCTAGAGTCATAGAATAAGGTACTCCAAACCCTATTAGTTCATGACACTTTTGCATCAGTTCATCCACCACACGGCCTCTTATAAGCTGCTGCATGTCCAGACTTAGCCGTTTGATCTTTCCTGCCAAAATCTTAGAGTGATAAAGCAAAAGAGCGTTCTTGAACACCTGTTTCCCCCGAGATAAGGTTATTGTTGAATCTAGTTGGCTGATTAGCTCTTCATTTTCATGTCTAGTATTAGGGAAAACCATAGCCTTAGCAAACACATTTATTTTATAAGCATCACTTAATGCTCCTAACCCTCGAATTAGCTCCTGAATCTGCTCATTAATATTAATACTCTCGGTTAAAGCTGTGCTGACCGCTAATAAAATTGTCTGGTTTAAACCTTTTGAGGGTCTGGAGTCAAGGTGAATTAAAGTAGTAGAGAGTGCGACAGTTCCATCATCTATAAACTTGGCGTTCAGCAACTTGCTTAGCATAATCCGGCTAACAATTGACTTTATCTCTTCTAGATCATTATCCTTAATTATCGATGCGCTACCTGCCTGCTGGATAGCTTGTTCAATTAGTCTGATTACTACAGCTTGCAGTAACCCCGGCTGATGCTTAAGTTTCGGTGCAACAACATTAAAGACATCCTCGCATACTTTAGGCATATCTACCCCTGCTTTTAGGCCATTTACTGCAGCATGACGGGCAAACCCTGCATAGTCGGTACCAAAGTGCATAGCTGTTTCCATTGCTGATTGTAGCATTAACAATCCAAGCGTTATTTCTTAATTTCTGCTATATTTACACCGATTTATAATTCATTATGAACTTATCACTTGGTATAGTTGGCTTGCCTAACGTAGGTAAATCAACATTATTTAATGCCCTTACCAACAACGCCATTCCGGCAGAAAACTTTCCTTTTTGCACGATAGATCCTAACGTAGGAGTGGTTCCGGTTGTCGATCCACGGCTAGATACACTAGCTGAGTTAGTGAAGCCTGCAAAAGTTACTCCAGCAGTAGTGGAGTTCTGGGATATTGCTGGTTTGGTCAAAGGAGCCGCCCAAGGAGAAGGATTGGGGAACAAGTTTCTTGCCAATATCCGTAATGTATCCGCGATTGTGCATGTGGTAAGAGCTTTTGAAAATGGGAATATCACCCATGTCGAAAATTCAGTTAACCCCGAAAGAGATATTGAGTTAATTCACACAGAACTAATTTTAAAGGATTTGGAAACTGTTACCCAAAAAGTGAAGTCTTTTGGGGGGCAAGTACGTGCGAATCCCAAACTTAAGCCAGTAGGTGAAATGCTGGAGAGATTGGAATCACACTTAAGTGACGGTAAACTGGCTAATGAATTTGAATATAACCAAGAAGATGCGGATCAAGTTGAGATATTTAAATCTCTTTTCTTGCTGACTGCTAAACCATTTCTATTTGTGGTGAATTCGACGGAATCGCAAATGGAAGCCAGCGTGGAAAGAGTGCGCCAGGCGATTCCGTCCGGGGCAGAAATCATCGGCATGGACATTAAGTTAGAAGCTGAAATTGCCGCTTTGCCCAAAGAAGACCAAGCTGAGTATTTGGAGGAATTAGGTTTAGAAGAGCCAGCTTTGGCGCGTCTTTCCCGTAAAGCATATGAGCTTCTTGGCTTAATTTCGTTCTTTACCGCTGGTGAAACTGAAGTACGTGCATGGACAATTATGAAAGGGTCTACCGCCCCTCAAGCGGCTGGTGCCATCCATACAGACTTTGAAAAGAAGTTTATTACTGCCGAAACAGTTGCCTACGATGACTTCGTGGCCGCTGGGGGGTGGAATCAGGCCAAGGAAACAGGCAAGATTAAGTTGGGCGGCAAAGATTACGTCGTAAAGGATGGCGATGTGATTATCTTCAAGCA
>CAYUPY010000029.1:0-16838 GCA_964446595.1 uncultured Candidatus Saccharibacteria bacterium
CTCTGCTTCTCCGGCAGCATAGAAATGTGTTCCCGAATTAGAGTTGTAGTATTTATAAACGTTTACAGGCTGTAGTTGATCAATTGGAATTTCATAACCTAGTTTATCTGTAATTATTGCGGGGATATTGGCAAAAGGCATATCATAAGTAAAAGTGCTGCTATCTGGTTTATTTTCTAATTCGCAGCGTATGCGCATTAATTGAATTCTGTCACCGGGGATTAGGTCTGGATGAATTGTTACACTAGTAGCGATGATTAAACCTGTGTAGTTTGTACTGAAGGTTTGGTTAGTTGCTTGTAAGTCGACAGGTTCATCAAAGAGAATATTATACCTATGATTCCCAAAAGTATCATTTAGCAGAAAGCGTGGGGATCGGGCTTCCCCGCCATGCTGTATGTTCCCAGAGCTATTATTATAAGGCCCTGGGTTGGCATATAGTACGAAAGCATCATTATAAGATAACGGTAGTTTGCTTGGTTGATCCACTACCCTCCAGCCAAAATCACAGCTTAGAATTCGTACCTGATTAAAGTTGATGGTAGTGTCAGGAATATAGACTCCCCAGCCATTATTGCTATTTGTTACTATTGAAGCTAACGTATACTCGCTATCAGGAGGTGTGGGATTGCCAATTACAGTTTGTGCCTCGATAGGGCTCATTAACCCCATAAATGCAGTCAAACTAAGTAATAAGGTAGCTAATATTTGGTAACGACTCACAATCAATGATAGCATGAGTATTTACTTGTTAATAAAGACTGGATGATATGCCAAATGATTTGAACATGTTTGGAGAGGCTGGGTTAAAGGTGGCCGTAGGGAACGCTGCAAATAACTTTAGTTAAAGATTTCAGCAATAATATCGTAGGTAAAAGGAGTCATCATTTCTTTTGTAAGCTCATTGAACTCAAACCATCTTACTTCAGACATTTCTTCTAAGGGTGTAGGTTCGCCATACACATATTTACTTGTGAACACCATGAAGAGTTTATTAATGTCATTATGAACTCTGGTGTTATTGCTCACTAGTTTAAGCTCACCTATTTCTACATTTATCTTTTCTTTAACTTCTCTACGTAATGAGGTCTCGATATCTGGGTCAGTAATTTCCATTTTGCCACCAGGTATGCCCCATAGTCCAGGATAAATATCGTCATTTTCATCACGTTTGGCGATGAGAATTCTATTTTGATCATCCATCACAATTACTGATAAATTGACTTGAAAGTGGGTTTTGTCCATTGCATGCAATTTAGCACATACTCAAGGTAATATGCATTGTATTACAACGCAAATTTTAAGTATTTTCGAAGATATTCCCCAGACTAGCGATTAAGGCGGCTAGTATTCTTTCTGTTCTGTTTTTGTAATCTAAGCCCTGAGCCTCCACAAAATCGGCTACTATCCTTCCGTCAGGGTGATTTATGCCGATTTCTACATCCGGTCCAGCAGTGCTCTTCCAATCGATAATGGTTTGAGTCCACTTCTTTAATGCTGAGGCCGGGATAGTTCCCCTGTGGTTTATTCTTGGTTTTCCCTCGACAAAAGACCTTTCATAAAAAAAGATGGATTTATAAAGTTCATCTAGTGCGGCGCAGATGTCATCTTCTGCCTCACTCCAATCCCGGACCAGGTCTACACTACCTAACATTAGCTTGGTGTCTAATCCTGTGTACTCCATCGCTGAATAACCAAATCCAGTTCTCAACACATCAATGTCTACAGAAGTAAGGATATGATTAAAAGGGTTGCTTTGCTGTAATTGGCTAAGTGCAGATTCCAAATCAGTGCTGGTAGCGTTGCCTGGAAGGCATACTATCTTTTCGTGATGGCGTTCATAAAAATAACGTGTGAGATCTTCGCTAGTAGCAAAATACTCCATATGATCTTCCGCTCCCAAGAAAACTACACCACTAATCATGCCCCATTCTATTAATGCAGAGATGAAATTAGCTTTGTTTACTTCAAATGGACAATTCCCTCTATAAGAGCCCATCACCCATCTGGATTTTTCTTCATCCATAGAATCGAATATAGGCATATTATTGGGGTCAGGAAAAACAGGATTACTTATTCTTAAATAGAAGTCCAAATGCTGATCATAAACAACTAGTAGGATTTTTTGAGAAGGGTCAAGTTCCAAAGCTGAACGTATTGTCTCGTAGGTAGTATGATGTGATGGATAAAGCTTTATTATACCTCCATTGGCTAGTATAACCTCTTCAGGTGATTGAAACGGATGCCAATGCTGTTGTTCAGTTTGCAATGCAGGACCGCTCACTGCTGCTTCTAGTAAGCTTTCTAGGTAAATATACTCACTAAAATATAGCTTTTGCCTAGCAAGATTAAGCAGCTGCTGAAGATATTTCACATTTGCTTTAAAAACCTCAGGCTTATATTTCGCTAAATTGTTCTGAAGATACAACTCCATTCGTAATTATATCACTGTTAAATATATATGGGTATTCACTAGGAATATATGCTAAAATTAGGTATGAAAAAATCAATAAACAAATTTCTTACCACTATTCTAATTTTTACTCTTGCTTTCTTTACTCTGCCTGTAAGCCCGATAGCAGCGGCTGGCACTGTTGAATCGCTAAGTATTTTTCAAGAGCCTGGGATAATTAGAGAAGGCGAAGGTTTTACTTTGGTAGGGAATGCTGTGAATGATTCTGGATACAGTTTATTCACACCGTATCAGGATAGTACTTATTGTGGAATTACTTTACGCTACCCACAGACGGAAGCCAAGAATCTAGAGTCAATATTCTCATGGATAACTAGCCCTGCAGAGTTTGGAGGAGCAACTGTTCAAAATTTGACTAGTCCTTTTGAGCCATTGATTACACGCGCTTACCAAGGGTCTGGCTTGATATTTGATAGTGAAAGCCTGTATTTTCTGAACATCGGTGCCAGTTTTGCCCCAAATGATGAAATTGAAGTACGGATTAATACTCAACTGAATGATCAGATTGTTAGAGGGGAGCAAGTATACCTAAGTAATTTTGCTTGTGGCTTTAGGGACAGTAATGGTGGTGAGACTACTATTCACTTCACTACACCAGGAGTTGAAGTACCGTTAAACATTTCTGGACCTACAAGTTCAGTTTACAGATTCTATAATCCCACTACTGGAGCGCATTTCTATACTTCTAGTGTTACTCAGCGCGACAGAGTAATTAACAATTATCCGCAGTTTGATTATGAAGGAGCTAGCTACAGTGTATTTAATAGTAATGACGGTAACGTAACTCCGGTATATCGTTTTTATAATTACGTGACTGGAGCCCATTTTTATACGGCTAGTGCTTCACAGCGAGATCGTGTGATTGCTAATTATCCTCAGTTCCAATTTGAGGGAATTAACCATTATGTTTTTGCAGCCTCAGCTGAGGGAAGAAAGCCAATGTATAGATTCTACAATACAGATACCGGTACTCACTTTTATACTGCAAGGGAAAGTGAGAAGAACAGAGTTATAAGCAATTACCCGCAGTTTGATTTTGAGGGAATTGCGTATTATGTTCCAGAGTAGATGACGTGGGTAGTTCTGATTTAGAACTACCCTTCTCTTTCAAATAGGAAGCGTACCTTTTCAAATTCCTGAATATAATCAGGTATAGTTTTTAGTATTAACTGAGCGTTAGTATTGATGGTACTAGTACTCCAGAAAGTGCAAGTAGTTTTAAACGTGCTCCTGCAGAGCGTCTATTTATCTTTACAAATTTATCAATATCAAACCCTTTAATAATTTCTTGAAGTCTGTTACCTGCGGTTGGGTTTTCCATTAAATAGCTTACTGCTAGTCCTGTAAGCGTCGGTTTGCAGGCCTGCTCAAACTGGATTAAACCTTGTTGGTTTGCAAAAGAAGTATATACATTAATATCTAGTCCAAGAGTGTCAAAAATTGTTTGGATTGTTTCTCGGACTGTTTCGTGCTGTGCATGATATTCGGCATCAGAAGCAAAGTAGATCTTTTCACCAAATGAGCCAGGTAAAGGGGACTCTCTGGTAGTATCAATCGTCATCATCTCACCGTATCTTTGTCTTTTCTGAAGGTTGGTAACAAAGCTAATAGCCGCGCGTGGGGTGATAGTAACTCTAAATTCTGTACTAGGATTTTCTGCTGCTATTTTTGCATTTACGTATTCCGTTATTCGATCCGCAATTAAGTCATAGTCACGGGCAATTTCATGTGTAATGGAATTACTCACCTTGTAGTATTTATGTGAGTTTAAGAGGTCTATTACAAAGATTACTAGTTCAGTATCATTAAAAAAAAGGCGCTTGCGCTTCTCTACAGCACTATATCTATTTATAAACTGCCAAATGCGCTGTTCACCAGCATGATTAGTCTGAGTGGCTTCAATTCTTGCGTCAATTAGCTCACTGTTGATTAAATTAAGCTTCACAAGCTTATGTAGTAGCGGATACAATAATCTAGAACCTGCTTTTTGCATATCTTCAAAGCTTAATGTTAAGCCGAACACAGTGATGATAGGGTCTTCTGCGGTTTGATCCGATAGGATTTCACAAACTCTAGTTAATAGATCTAGACTCGTCTCCTCGTAGGAGTTAGCAAGGGTCTGATTTAGTTGGTCTTTTTTGTGGTGCAGACTAGCTACTCATTGGAAAAGAAAATATCTTCATTCTCAAGCATCTGAGAGGTAATAGCGCGACCTTTATTCGGCTTTAGGGGTTCTTCTGGTCTTTCTGTACTCATAATATATTATAGTAGAAGGCAGCCAAAGAATCATCTATTACTAGGTTAGGAAAAGTCTTAGATAGTTAGGCGCTTTTTTAACTTATCGGCTGTCTGGAACAGGTGTTCTCCTCATTCTCAAAAAAGTGAACGCAACTGCATTTAAAGTTTGCTGAGGTGGGTGAAACTGTTACCTGCTTATCGCCATCTAGGTTTGGTAGAACACCTCCATCAGAAATTGTATAGCTGCCAGATAAGCCAGTTTCTGGATCAAAAGAATCAAGCGTCACTTGGAAGTTAGCAGAATCGTAGGTGGTGTAGTATTCCGTGGCACTGTAGCTGAGTTGAATGTCAGCATTGGGCTTTGAGCCAATGCCTCCTTTATATGTAGAAACTGGTTTTTCTGTTCCCCGAATATTAATCTGCAAAGTGGGGAATCCTGCTTTATGATCCCTGGCATAAAGCGTTACGGCAATATCTCTCCCTTGAGATTTTTCCCAGCTACCGCAATATATCTCGTCAAATATAATAGTTTCGTTGTGTTCACCACTAACCTGCATAGAGATGGAAGCATCATTAGCACTTTGACTAGAGTTAGTCTTTTGATTAGTCTGTGTGTTATTTTCAGTTGAAGGTGTGCAGCCGACAAAAATAAGTGTCGCAAGTAGAATTACGACCAAGGCGAACTTTGAAAAAGAACTGTTTTGCATTTTTAATTATTAAGTCATCTAAATCTACACCGCACCTGATTTTAAGTCAATCTCGCGCAGCAAATTTTGCTCGAAGCGCCTTAGAAAGTCGGCGATTACCGCCAGCTCCGCCTTTGTGTAGCGTGAGATGAGCTTTTTGTGTGCTTTTTGGATACCCGCAACTTGGGCTGCAGCTTCTTTTTCGTAATCTTCGTTAAATTCAATGATTGTGCCGCGGCGGTCGTCTGGGTTAGGGGTGCGTCGAATAATGCCGCGGCGTTCCAGCCTGTCAAGCATGGTAGTTGTCGATCCTGTCGTTAGCCCGGTAAAGCGGGCAAGTTCCGTCGGCGTGCGTGCCAGGCCGATACCCAACAAGGTGATGCTAAGCGATTCTGTCATGCTGAGGTCGAATTGCTTGGCGAGTGCGTTCCGAAATAAGATTGAAGCGATATTACTATCGCGAGCAGCCATTAACACCATGAACTGGAGTTCTTTTTTGGTTTTTAGTCTTTTGTTTGACATTATCTTGATTATCAAGTAATTTGATTATAGAGCAATACTTTACATTTTAACATGTGAAATTAAATGGCAAATAATATTAAATCAGATGGTGGTGTTTTTTCAGATGCAGAAAAAGAGGCAATGCGTGCGCGAGCTAAGGAATTGGCTGCGGAGATGAAGTCCGGCGGCAAGAAGAGAGAACAAGGCATGAATGATGTAATTGAGGCAATTGAAGCGATGCCAAAAGACGAGCAAGAGATTGCAAAGAAGATTCATCAAATTGTGAGTGAGAATGCACCAGATTTATGGCCCAAAACTTGGTATGGAATGCCTGCTTACTCAATCGAGGGCAAAGACGTAGTGTGTTTCTTTCAGGCGGCATCGAAGTTTGAGTCCCGCTACTCTACTTTAGGCTTCAACGATGCCGCCAAACTAGACGATGGAAATATGTGGGTAGCATCATTCGCAGTAAAAAAGATTGGCGAGGCTGAGAAAAAGAAGATCGCAGAGCTAGTACGAAAAGCAGTCAGCTAAGAGACATTTACTTGGAGGTCTCGGACCTGGATTCAAGACTTTTTCTCAGATTGGAGAGAGAGGTATATTAAGATAATTAATATTGGTACCAAAATATAGTTGCCAATTACTCCGGGTGGGGTGTGGGTGGTTTGTATTGTTTTAGTGAAGCCTACCCCAAGGCGCATTAGATATTCGGTAAGCATGAATAAGTACATCAAAGGGATAAGGCTTTTGTATTTGACATAAATTACTCCATAAAGTAGCCCAAATAACAATTGAGAAATACCCCACATTGCAAAAATCGCCACCACCGTACTTGCTGCAGCTTCACTAAATTGGTCAAGGGTGATGCCTGCAATGCTTTGGGCTCCTCCATCAATGGCTAAAATGTGAATCAGACTCCGTACTATAGTTACAAGTGCGATAATTGGGAAAACGTAAAGCGCCGCTTTGTGTCCGGTAAAGTTGTTGGTGACCTTGTCTGGAAGAAGGTTTTTTAAAACTTGCATGTATTTCAATTTTGATAATCTTAGCACTATTTTGTGGCCAGGTGGTGCCTGCTTACTAGATAGTTTTAGAGGGATTTGTGATATTATTCCCCATAACTATATATGACGCAAAGATTACAAAATTTACTCTCTGAGCAGGGACTAGAAGCATACCTAGTTTATGATTTTCGCGGTAGTAATTACGTCGGGCGCAAAGCCCTGGGCTTTGCGCCCGACACAACACGCAAATGGGTTGCTTTGATCACTGCTGATGCTGTCAGGTGGTTGATTCCAGCACTTGAGGCATCATATTTCGATCCCTATCCTGGCGAAAAGTTGGTCTATCGCACTTTCTCTGAGTTTGAAGCATATCTAAAGGCATTGATTAGTAATTTGAACACTTTAGCAATCGATACCTCTAGCGAAAATGCTGTTGCTGTTTTGGATATTATGCCTGCAGGTTTTATGCAATTACTTAAGCGTATAAACCCTGGACTAAAATTAGTGAGTGCTGGCGACTTTACGGCGGCAATTTCCTCCACTTGGGGTGAGAAAGGTTTGGTAACTCACCAAAGAGCAACAGCAGGTATCAACCAAGCACGCGAAGCATTACTTGAGCTTCTAGCGCAAAAAATGCGTGATCAAAAACCAATTACCGATTACGAGGCCACTAATTTTGTGCTTGAGCAGTATGATAAGGCGGGTATCTACAGTGAAGATGGCATTTGCATTGTTTCTACAAACGCGCAGACAGGTAACCCGCATTATTGGGCAAAGCCAGACTCAGCAAAACTAATTAAGCCCAACTCGGTCTTATTGATGGATATGTGGGCAAAGCAAAAAGATAATCCCGAGGCAATTTATTCAGATTCGACCTTTATGGGGTGGATTGGACCCGATCCCATCCCACAAAAGGTGCAGGAGATTTGGGATATTGTCCGCAAGGCTCGCGATATCGGGATCGATTTAGTCGACAAAGAGTCGAAAAATGGTGTTGAGGGCTGGCAAGTTGACCGGGCTGTGCGCGACTATATTATTAAAGCTGGCTATGGAGACTACTTTATTCACCGCACCGGCCACTCAATGGATAGGCAGGAGCACGGAAGTGGTGCGGATTTGGATGATTATGAGAAACATGATACACGCAAGCTTTTAACTGATAGCGGCTTTTCGATTGAGCCGGGCATTTATCTACCAGAGTTTGGGGTGCGTAGTGAGATAGACATGTATATTGACCCCCAGGGAAAGGCTAGTGTTACAACCTACAAGCAAGATCAACTTTTTATTATCTAGATATGAACATTCAGCGCAAAAAGTACCAACTAGAGGATGATTCTCTCGTAGAAACTTTTAAGCTTTTTCCGCCTGACTCGGAAGGTGAAATATATTTTGCTACAGTAGAGATGAATGGTAATTACCCCACGGAGGGTTCGATTGCAAAGAACTTTAAACGAGATGAGTATTTTCTGGTGATTGAAGGGGAATTTGAGATTACCGTGGACGGGAAAGTAAATAAACTGAAGGCTGGAGATGGTTGTTTAGCGCTAGAAGGCTCGCAGTATCTAACAAAAGGTAATGGCAAAATCCTTGTATTTGTACGAGATCAGGAAGGCGGGAAGAGTGAAATAGTTCCTCTTCTCTCAGGTATATAGCACATATTGATTAAAGATCGAATAACTTTACTGCACTACAATCTGCGTGACGTAAATATCTTTTGTATAGTAGTTCTCGGTGAGCTAGTCTGGTAGGTAGTACTCGTATCTCGCCATCTCGTTATATCCTTGTTTCTGGATACTATGCCAGGAATCACTTTCTTGTCCAGTTATTACGTAGATTTGAGATATTCCAAGTTCTACAGCTTTTTTTGTGCGCCCATAGACCATTTGGGTATGGATGCCACGGCGGCGATATTCGGGATGAACACCTGAGTTAGTCAAGTAGGCGATGTTTAGTTCTGTTGAATAGATTGCTGCTGCGTAGCTGATGGGTTTTTCGTGCATGTAGCCAAGGTAAATACGAGTTTTATTGCTTTGGTCTTGGTTTTGGCTGGCGGAAAAGAGCATTTCAGCAAACTCACCTGCTACCGCCAGCCAAACCTCCTTACCGTGTATTTCTTCTACTAGCTGCTTGTATGCTGGAAAGTTTTCGGTAGTCACAGTTTTTAGCTCAAAACCTAGTATTTCTGTTGGTGGTTCGCCCAAAGGGGATGACTCCAAGTCCCGCAGCATGTGTGCATCTCCACCATTATGCTTTAAACCCAGCTCATTCAGATGCTGTTCAAACTCAACTTGATCGGTTTGATTTATATAAAAAGCAAAGTTGACTTTAGCATTCTTCCACTCCTCTACTGTTTGTCTTACCTTTTGCCAATCTAGTTCCTCTAGACTGACTGCGGGTGAAATCAAATCATACCAGTGATAGTTTATGTGTGATCTTGCTAGCCACAAGCCGCCTTCCTGCCTGAGCTCTTTATAAATCGGGCCTTCATGTAGTTTTAAATGTTGCTCAAACAATTCCACTTTATACCACCCAACTCCAAGCATAAACCACTGTAAATACGTTCAGTCCCAGCCCTACGATGATTAAAAAGCGATCATAATGGGATTTGTAGGTGGGGAGGCCAATCACGTTGAATAGAAACATGACAATGGCGGCAATGATGTTCACGGTGCGGTTTGTGGCAGCTGGCAAAAGAAATGTTACTAGGATCATTGCGATGGGTATTAGCATCATGATTGAGGCGAATAACCAAGTGGCTTGGTTCATTTGCGACATCTCCTCTTTATATTTATGGATGTCGCCACTAAAAACCCTCAGCACGTCGCCCAACAAATACACGAGCATTAAACAAATCCAAATGGCGGCCAGAAAAATGGTGGTGGAGTCAATATAGGTTGTGATCATAGGTTATTGTAACCTATTTGCACTTCCCCTTCACGATTATTTCCACATCCTCTATCTCGAAGTCTGCTACGTCTATCAGGTGCATGATCTTTTCTTTATCTAGTTTGAAGTGACGTACTTCGCCACAGTTTTCGCATACAGCATGGTCGTGACCGTCGTGATTTAGTTCATACATGCTTTCGCCGCGGTGCAATCGCAGTTCTTTAATAATGCTCTCCTCCACAAAACGATTCAGGTTGCGGTAAATTGTGGCCAGGTCAAATTCTGGCAGCCGATCGTGAATCTGTTGAGCTGTAAAAGCTCCGTGGTGCGCTTCAAAGAAGTTTTTCAGTTGTGTTCTGCTTTTGGTTGTACGCATTATCAGTTTTTATCCTAGCCAATACTTGCGAATTGTTCGCAAAAATAGTAATATCTTTTTGCAAGTGATTTGCAGATTATAATATATTTACTAAATTGATTCAATGAGAATAGCATTTGTAGGAAAAGGTGGTAGCGGTAAAAGCACTACTACCGCTCTGTTTACAAGATACTTACAATCTAAAAACGAGCAGCTGTTGCTAATCGATGCTGACTTGAATATTCACATGCCGCATCTTTTGGACATAGACTATGATAAAAGTAAGTCGTTGTCTTTGGGCGAAAACGTAACTGATATTCGGGAACACCTACGTGGTAAAAACACCAGAATCAAGAGTATTGCTGAAATTTATAAAACTACACCACCTGCAAGGGGCTCCAATCTGATTAAGCTTGATGTGGATGACCATATTATCTCTTCTTTTGCCGAGAAGTTTGCGGACAATTCATATTTTATGTTCGTCGGGACATACGAAAATGGCGAGATAGGTAGGAGCTGTTACCATACTAATCTTTCAATATTCGAGAATATTTTGTCGCATCTTAAGCTAGCGGAGAATCAATGGTTGGTGGCAGACATGGTAGCGGGGATTGACGCGTTTTCAAACACTTTACACGCTCAGTTTGATGCAATTGTTCTAGTTGTTGAACCTAGCATTGAAAGTATTGAGGTATTCAAACAATACAAAGAAATGCTGAGTGTGTCTGGTAACTATGAAGATTTGTTGGTGGTAGCCAACAAAATTGAAGACCAGGATGATTTGGACTTCATTAAAGCAAGAATCGATACGGAGAAACTAGCTGGCGCTTTTGGGATAAACCCTCAAATAAAGAAAGCCAGACAACAAGGTAAAAGCATCACTTTAAATCTGCTAGATGAAGACGGTCTGGCAACAACGGAGAAAATCTACAGCAGGAGTTTAGAGTTGCAAAAGACGCCTAGCGAAATGTTGTCACGGCTGCATGCGCTGCACTTAAAGTATATTGATCAAAACTACGTTAAGCTTGCCGTAGGTGATATTAGTCATCAAATTGATCCAGATTTTAAGTATGAGTAATCTATATCTTGATCCGATTATCCATCCTGATTGGGAGGGATTCTTGAATGATGAGAAGTTTGTTAACTCGTTGGTAAGAGCGCACGGCTCACCGCTTAACATCCTAATGCCTGCCATTGCCGAGGAAAACTTGAGTGGGTTTGAAGAGACACTAAAGAAGCACAAGCTAAAACATAGAGTTTATTATGCCCACAAAGCGAATAAATCGAGTGCAGTGGTAAAGCAGTTAAGTAACACTTCTGCTTTTATTGATGTTGCCTCTGCAGCAGAATTAAGCTCAGCCTTGGCAAACGGGTTCACTGGCGACCGCATCGAGGCGACAGGCCCCAAGAATAAAGAGTTTATTTTACTTTGTCTGCAGCACGGGGTGGTGATTAATGTTGATGATCTTTCGGAGTTGGAATTGATTCAACAATTATCAAGTCAGTTGAGGAAAAGAGAAGAAAGGATTAAAGTTCTTATTCGTATTGGTGAGTTCAATCATACTCATAGTAATATAATTCAAAAAGACTCAAGGTTTGGCCTGAAAATAAAGGATATACTACCAGCGTTGCAGCTCTTGAAAGATAATGAGCAAACCTTAGAATTATTGGGGTTCTCCTTTCATTTAGCCACAATTAGTACCAAAGAGAGAGTTTATGCTGTGGAAAACTGCATTGGTTACGTGAATGACTCCATAAAAATGGGCCTGAATCCTAGAGTAATTAATATTGGGGGAGGTTTTAGCTTTAGCTTTCTAAAAAGTTCCCAGCAGTGGGAAACCTACATCAGTTATTTAAAAGAATCTATTGTAAAAGCTGATAAAGAGTTGATGACGTGGAATAACTCTGGTCTGGGTTTTAGATCGGAAAAAGGAACCTTAAAAGGAGCACCTGCTTTCTCTGATTTTTACGTTTCGCAAACGCCATTTCTGGAGCTAGAAAATGTGCTTGAATTTATTTCCCCCAAGTTTGGGGTTAAGATAGCAGATCTTCTAGTAGAAAGTGGTTTAGAGATTTATGTGGAGCCGGGCAGATCCATGTTAAACCAGGTGGGCATTACTGCCACAAAAGTAACTTCCATCAAGACAACACCTAAAGGAGAGAACCTAATCTTGGTTGATATGAACAGATCCAATCTTAATTCTCAGGATTTGGAGTATTTTGCAGACCCGATTTTGTTAAAAGAGGAAGAATCAAAAGTAGAAAGTGAAGAGGCATTTTCATGCTTTATAGCTGGAAATTTGTGCTTACCCCATGATTTTCTAGCTAGAAGAAAGTTTTTTCTGAAAACAAAACCACAAGTAGGTGACGTTCTGATATTCGTTAATACGGCTGGTTACTTTATGGATTTTGCTGAAAGTAGCCCCATCATGCACCCTACGGCACAAAAGATTGCGTTAAGAAAAACTGATGATGGCTACGAATGGTTTGATGACAGTAAATATACATTTTTAAAATAAACAAATGATAGTTGAAGAAATTACACAATTAATTGGTCACACCCCCTTGTTAAAGATTAATTCAAAAATACATGGGATTAAGAACTTAAATGTCTACGCGAAGCTAGAGCTGTTTAATCCATGGGGCTCCGTTAAGGATAGAACTGCCCTCGGCATGCTGACAGGCCAGCTTGATGAACTTAAAGAGGGCAAGAAAAGAGTCATTGAGCTCTCATCTAGCAATACGGCCAAAGCTTTGCAGATGCTGTCACAACTGAACGGCTCAAGTACAAAAACAATTACCAATAGAATAAAAGTTCCTGAGCAAAGAGATATTTTGAAGCTAGTTGGCACAGAAATTCAAGAGTTGCCGGGTAAATCTGAGTGTTATGACCCAAATGATCCCAACGATCCGATGAAGTATATTCAGGATGAAATTAGCACTAATCCAAACGGATATCTTCACACGGATCAATACAATAATAAGAATAATTATAAAATACACTTTGAGCGGACCGGCCCGGAGATTGCGGCAGAACTCAATAATGTTAGTTTCGTGATAGGCGGGGTTGGCACAAATGGCTCAATAATGGGCATCTCTGAGGCATTAAAACTTACAAACAGCGATCTAAAAAGTGTTGGGGTGGTTTCAGATAAAGACGATTTTATACCTGGGATCAGAAACAAAGACGAAGTTTTGGAAGTGGGACTATTTGATCCTGCATACTATGAGGAAATTCTGACTGTAAACTCTCAGGAGGCAGTAGACTACTCCTTAAAATTAATCAGAGAGCAAGGGTTGTTGGCAGGCCCAACTACAGGTGCTAGTTTGGCAGGGATTGTTAAATATTTTGAGGACAAAGAGCTAACAGAAGAGACCAATGTTGTATTTATCGCTTGCGATAGAGCCGAGTTCTACCTGTCGTACTACAAAGAAAGAAGGCCGGAAATATTCGCCGAGGCAAAAAAAGCTAGTTGGATTGATGAGCTAGATCCTGTAGCTGAGGTCGAGATCTCAGCTGCAGAAATGCAGTCAATGCTAGCGGCTGAAGTACCGCTGATAGTGGATACAAGGAATCCGTTATCCTTTAAAGCTGGTCACATTGAGGGCTCAATGAATCTTCCGTTTGATACACTAGATTCGTTGCTAAATGAGACCAATCCATTTTGTAAGCATCATAAGATAGTATTTATCTGTGCTGTAGGCGAAAAATCAAAAATGGTAGCTTCTTATTTTCATCATAAAGGGTATCAATGCTATAGCCTACAAGAGGGCGTAAATGGGTGGAGAGACTCTGGTTACAAGTTAGAGAACGACTTATGATTGATATCGAGAAAGTAAGGCAGCAATTTCCGTTCTTTATAAACAATCCCGAGCTGGTTTATTTAGATAGCGCTGCGACAGCACATAAACCCCAGCGTGTGATTGATGTAATTACTGAGTTCTATGCAACGGAAAACTCCAATGCCGGCAGAGCTTCTTATGCACTGGCTTCTAAGTTGGACAAAAGAGTCGCTGCTGCAAGGTTAGCAGTGGCAAAATTTGTAGGGGCAAAAGCTGACGAGATATTTTTCACTGCAGGAGCAACGGACTCTTTCAACAAGGTTGCCTTTATGCTGGGCATGAATTTGCTTGAGGACGGTGATGAGGTTTTATATTCTCCGCTAGATCACTCGTCTTTTGTGCAGCCCTGGTTTGCTGTGAAAGACATTCTAAGCAGAATGGGAGTGAATATTAAACTAGTCGCTTACAGGACAAAGGAAACGGGAGGTGCTGATATGGATGATCTCAGGGAGAAGATTACTTCTAAAACGAAGGTGGTAAACATTACTCACATTCATAACGTTTTTGGCTCAAACAGTGATATCGAGAAATTAAAAGTAGGGGATAACAGAAACTTTATAGTCAACGTGGATGCCACTCAGAGCGTGGGCCATATGCCAGTAAATGTGAGTGATTTAGGTGCGGATATACTTTCGTTTTCAGGGCATAAGATGTTTGCAGCTCAGGGCACGGGAGTGACATATATCTCGAAAAAACTGCACTCTACCCTAAAACCAATCTTTTCTGGCGGGGGTGGGACTGGCAGTTCAGACTTTGACCAGCAAAACTTTGAAGTTGGGACACAGAATTATGCTGGGCTTTTGTCTTTGCAAAAGGCGATAGAGTTTATAGAAGAGATCGGAATCGAGAACATTGAAAACCATGTCGGTTACCTCACCACACAGTTGCTACAAAAATTAAGACAGTTTCCACAAATTGAGTTTTTGTACGGACCAAACTTTTGGACCTGTGCTGGTGGATACGGAATCATTTCATTCAATGTTCGAGATATCCCATCCGGTGACATTGGTTTTGCACTGAGTCAAAAAGGTATTTTGGTTAGAACTGGGAGTCATTGCAGCACAACTAACAATAATCTAACGGATTCTGTAAGGGTCAGTATGCATGCATACAATACTGAAAAAGACATAGGGCTTCTGGTTGAAGCCCTGTCTGGTATTTTGACCTAGTAGCTGGATTTCGACCAACTGCTACTATTCTATAGCTCTACCACCACACTCCCCACTTTATGCCCTGTTTCTACTAGTTCGTGGGCTTGGGTTATGCCCGCTTGAGTGAATGGATAGGTGCTGTCAGTGATGGGTGTGAGCATGCTTTGTTCGGCAAGGTCGGCGATATATTCCATTTCAGTTTGCTTCCAGAAGGGGCCGGTGGCACCCGTAACTGCTTTTTGTTTGGTAAAGCGAGTGGTGAGAAATGCAATTACGATTGCTAAGGAAGGGCCACTGGTCATGTACATGCCTGTTGGCATGAGTGAGTGTTTGCACTTTTGGTATGAGCTCTTCCAGACCGTGTCGTAGATTATGTCGTAGGCGTTTGTGCGTTTGGTGAAGTCTTCTTTGGTGTAGTCAATTACCTCGTCAGAGAAATATGGGGTATTGCAAACCGCAATATTATTGGCGCTACAAAAATCTAAGTCTATCCAGTCAAACGATGTTGTAGATAGGATTATACATTTAATGTTCGGAATTTTTGCGAGTACAGTCTGAGTAAGCTCAACTGTGAAGTCAGGATCGATTACTAATATTTTTTCTTCTTTTGTTTGCATGGAAGAAATTTTGTTCAAATTTGATGGAATATAGACATATTCAACATTATAATCCTTTAAGCTATTTTTAAATTCGCTGTTGATGATATTTTTAATAGGATTTAAAACAAATATTTTCATATGATTTATTATTGACTGTTGAGATTATATTCTATAAAATCAAGTCTTTGCATTAATTGATTGTTTACATGAACAAACAAATACTAAAATTAAAACTACAAAAACTGGGACTTGAACAAGAAGAAGCTGATCTTTATCTTTTCTTACTAGCAAATGGCGAGAAGACACCGCTAGAAGTCTCAAGGGAAACCGAGTTAAATCGGTCAAAAGTATATAGGTTAACTGAGGTGCTTTCACTTAAGCAATTAGTTGAGGAGACAGAAACTGCATGGGGACGGAAACTACGCGCCGCACCGCCAGAGAATCTGGAATTGTTAATCCGTCAACAAGAAGAAGAGTTGAATACCAAGAGAGATGGATTAGAGGAGGTGATAAATGATTTAAAAAATTTAAATTTAGGTAGTGGAAGTGGCTTTGAAGTAAAACATTATCGAGGAATTGAAGGAGTGAGACAGATGATCTGGAATGAGCTGAAGTCGCCAGAAGTACTTGTTTTTGCCTATCAGAAGTTTAGTGAGCTACTAGGTGCTAAATTTGCTGATACTGTACGGGAAGAAATAGTTTTAAGAAAGCAAAAAATTTTTGCTATTCAAAATGAAGACCTTCCCAACAGCAAGGTTACTAATATTGAATACTTAACAAAGCACTATGAGTTACGTGAAATACCTCAGAGTGTGGTAAAAATCAGGCACTACATAGACATTTACAGAGACGTAATCGCCATCTACAACATGGATGGCGAAATCCGCTCTGGTATCGAGATCCATAACCAAGCCCTAGCAGAAATGTTTAAGCAAATATTCTGGGGTTATTGGAATCAGGCAAAGCCTATTTCCTAAAAACCTTGCTTATTTCTGGCTTGTAAGCGAGTGCTAACCCTGCTATCCCGACTAGGATGATTGCTATCCTAAAGTTGTTGTCAGCTCCGGTTTGGGGGAGGAAAGTGTTTTCCCAAACTGTGGCG
>CAYUPY010000030.1:0-2034 GCA_964446595.1 uncultured Candidatus Saccharibacteria bacterium
GCCTCCGCCGCGCTACACGGAAGCTTCGCTTGTGAAGAAAATGGAGGAACTCGGCCCTTGCTTAATCATGGCATTGCGGAGTTCTGTCATGTTTGCCTTTTTTACGATTAAATTTTTCATCTCTTCGTCTACTTCAAGCGTTTCCAAAATAGCCAATCGACCTTTATACCCATCATCTGTACTACTGGGAACGGGATGATATAAATCAAACTGCATTAAATCTGGGAAATCATCGGGATTAAGTCCGAGTTTTTTCATTTGATTAATAATCGTCATATGTTCGGCCTCCGTCATGGGTTTAAGTTCTTTATTGTCTTTCAAGCGACGTACCAAACGCTGGGCAATAACTAATCTTAACGTACTGGCCAATAAAAATGGTTCCACGCCCATATCAATAAAACGAGGGATTGCACCAACCGCGTCATTCGTGTGCAAGGTAGAGAGCACCAAGTGACCAGTCATTGATGAGTGAATAGCCATTTCAGCCGTTTCTTCATCACGAATTTCTCCTACCATGATTACATCAGGGTCCTGACGCAAAAGAGCACGCAACCCGCTGGCAAACGTCATACCAATATTTTTGTTAACCTGAGTTTGATTGATACGATTCATGCTGTACTCTACCGGATCCTCAATTGTGTTAATGTTAATTTCAGGCTTATTCAGCAACCGCAATACAGTGTATAGAGTGGTAGATTTACCACTACCTGTAGGACCTGTAACCAATATCATGCCGTCTGGTGCTTCCATAGCCTCACTAACAGCTCGGTGTTCTTCTCCCCTAAACCCAAGGTCTTTTAAAGTTAAATCATGTCCCGACTCATCTAAAATACGGATTACAACCTTTTCACCTTGAACCAAAGGAAGGATTGAGACACGTAAAGTGATGGGAAGATCATTCACTTTCATCTTAATACGACCGTCTTGCGGTAACCGATGTTCATCAATTTTCAAGTCAGCAATGATTTTAATACGGGCCACAATCAGGGGGTGAATTGTCCTTAATAGCATCAGCATGTCCTGCAACATTCCGTCTATACGGAACCGGACAATTAGCTCATTTTCTGTGGGTTCAATATGAATATCGGACGCACCCTCAGAGACGGCATACTCAATAATGGCATTCACAGCTTTGGTAATAGGTACTCCTTCTGCCAAATCCTTAATATCACCTCCTCCACCGCCGCGACGGTCACCATCTTGAATTACATTAGAGAAAAGATTTTGAATGTCCGATTTATAACCTTTTATGACTGATTGGAATGAGGCCAGATCTGTTAGGAAGATTTCTACTTCCATACCTGTCTTTTTTCGCACATACTCCACCGCATAAATATTGGTAGGATCTACCATAGCTATTTGCAGCTTATGTCCATTTTTACCGAAGGCCAAGACTTCTTGGTCCACCGAAAAATCCTTAGGAATAAGCGTTAATACGTCTGGTGGGATCAGAACTGATGAAAGGTTAATGTACTTAACACGGTAAATTCGTAGCACAAAATCATTTAGTACTGATTTATGTACTAATTTTTGTTTCTCCACTCTGGCTAAAAAATTAGCCAGATCCTGAGTAGACTCCCAAATACCATCAAAGTCTTCCGTCTTCATAAGGCGGAAATTATCAACCAAGGATTGTCGTAGTGGTCTGATATCGTATTGCATAGGGCAGCGCACCAAAATAGATTTTAGGCACTATGCACATCTTATATGATTGGAGGACTAGAATCAATGTAGCCCCAAATTTTGATTAAGAAAGAATCTTGTAGATTTGTGCCAACTTAAGTTTAAATTCACTTTGCTGCAAGCAATAACACACTCGCCTTCCACTTTTAAAACTTTTCACTAAACCAGCTTTTTCTAGTTTGGCAAAGTGGTGGGATACTGATGATGGCGTGGCGCCTATGCGTTCAGCAATCTCATTGACACACATTTCTTTACCATCATCCTCACAATCAAATAGCAGTTTTACAATCTCAAACCTGTTTGGTTCAGTAACTAGCTGCAAAAGCGTTAGACTCTCCATTAATTTGATTG
>CAYUPY010000030.1:2044-7015 GCA_964446595.1 uncultured Candidatus Saccharibacteria bacterium
CGAGTGCTCTAACCAATTGAGCTACGACCCCATTTAGGGGGCAAGTAAATTGCTAGAACGATTATACTAAATTTTTGCCATTTTGCCCACACTTACCACCTTTTTCGCTAGAATAAAGTTATGCAATCAATTAAAAACTTTCTTAATAAACTTACTGTAGAACAGATATGGCTGTTCTTTGTCCTAGTCGCTATTGTGACTATTAGTATTGGAGCAGCTCTTATATTTTCTCGTAACCAAAGCGAAACAGCTCCCCCGGTCGCTACTGAGGAAGAAGAACAAGAAATTCTCACAGAAATTATTAAAAATAATCCTAAAGCTGTAATTACAGATGATAGTACAGCAAAGAAGTCACATCTAAACTCAGGGCCAAGCAAGAATAGCTCATCGACCAGCAAGTCTACTTCGAGCGCATCTAACAACAGCGATTCAGAGGAAAATCAACCAACACTAGAAGATTTAATTAATGAGTCGCCAGAAGAACAGCCCCCAATACCGACACCATTTGTATCTGAGAGCGGCGAAATTGAGCCATTACAGCCAGGAGACGTGGTCGCTCCCGATATTAAAGTATATAACTACCGCTATACTAAGGTAGTTAGTGCCAAAGGTCCCGCTATTGATCGTTGCGCTTATCAACAGCACACACTTGGCTACTATAATGGTTTGAATACCATGGACTGGCCAAGTGTAACTGAGGTTTATTACGAATACTTTGATGCTGAGAGATCTTTCTATAAGTCAGTTGAGCAGGATGGAGATGGGGATATCTACAATTATTACTTAGGGCGTTACGGCAAAAACATACATGAATATTATCATTATGCAGGGGGAGAATTCGCAGCTCGTAACATGTTTAAACCTGATCCAAACTTTGATAATGGTGCCAGTTTAGAGCCCAGCTCATACACCGATTCAGTCTCAGTTCCTACATCCTACAATGATGCAGCGCAAGAAGAGGTTGAATTGGAAACCTATTCCTATTTCGGCTATAACCCGGTGGTCTTAAACATCTATCAGGATGGTGACGAAACATTTATTCTGATTTCTGCTGACGTTTATATAAGCTGTGACGAAAATAATACTTCTGTACCTGCCATCCGCCGCTACCTAGTAAGACAAAGTGACTATCAAATTGTGGAGCAAAGCACTTATCTTTATGAGGTGGCTGATCAAAATCTAGTTACCAGCCGCAATATTCAGGCAGAGAGACGTAAAGTTAACTTTGATCAGATAAGCAATGAGTTTACATTCGGTGCGGAAAGTTATACAGCAGATACTGAGGTCGTGGACATAGACTATCAAAATTACGAATTTAATGCTGAAAATAGAGCGAATCAAATAGCAGGCTACCTACAAGAGCAACAACTCCCGGTGACAAGTATGTGGGATCAACGATTCGACTGGGAGTATTTTACTGGCAGATTGCTGCCCGAAGTAGTTCCTAATGAGAACTACCGCTACAACCGTAGTTTTTACGCTGCTGAAGACAAAGGGCAGGTACGCTATGACAGCTTGCAGCAAATGCTACTAGATAGCCCTGTGATTACTTTCTTTTTTGCTAGTGAGAATCTGCCTGGCTGGTATCAACCTGAATTCGTGACGGTTGATTTATATAAAGAAAAACCAATAACGGCAGTTAGGACTGAAGCCAAATCATCACAGTATGGTACTTTGGTTCACGAAAAACTGATTGATGACTATAAACTAATACTGAGCCACCCTTCAGGTGAGATAGATAGTGCGGCAAGTGTACGGGCTGACTGGTACGTCCATGACTACAATTACTATCCTACTTCATATTCTCGACCAGTTTCTTACGGATTTGAAGTCGACCCTGTGTATCCTAGTTATCCTGCCCCGACCTCTTATGCTGATGACGGCGCACCTGCGAGTTATGCTGAGAGCTCCCCGGCCTCTCCCAACGTCTATCCTTATTTGGATACAGTTAATAGAGGTCGATATGAAGAAACTTTAGTTTATAATCTAGTGCTTGATGATGGGGCTAGCTTCCCAATTAGAATTAGTCATAGCGGAAAAATCGCTATTCTTCCGAGCACCTACTTCCATCACCTGACACTACATGGTGAGGCACAAACTGGAGTGTTTGATCGGGTTAAGATTGATCTGCAAATGATGTTTGAAAACAACTATTACGGAGACGAGTACTACGAGTAGCCTACTTGGAGGGTTGCACGGTGGCGCTGGGACTAATTAATGTTCCCAGCGCCACCCCAAACACCACTACTAAATCCATGACATTTACTATCGAATTAGTGTGAACTAAGGAACGCACCAGTAACACATCGAGCACCAACAACAAGTAGAAATTAATACCACCACGCTTCAACAGGAACCAATAGATCCACGTAATAGCACCAAAAAAGATCTTAAACCCTACTAACCCCAAATTTACCATCACATCTAGAAAAATATGATGGGCCCTATCAATAAAAGCCCCATCTACTAAGTAAGTGCGGCTAAATCTGTTACCTAAAAAATCAAATCCATGACCAAAAAGGAGATTCAAAACCTCTTCAAGATTACGAGGTACAAGTGTAGCTAAAGTCCGAGCCCAAATATATGCACGGTAGTTCTCAAACTCATATTTTACATACAGCGCTACAATCACAAACGTGGCCATTATCAAACCTATTCTAGTTAATACAAAGCCTGCAGCCCACGTGCGTTGCGCCAAGAATCCTGTTGCTGGGGCTTTTCTATACCAACGCCGACGTATCAGATTATAAATAAATATAGCCAGCTTTAGACCCCAGTGCACGATTAGTGTCCCCACTAATATTGCTAGAGTAATTAAACCCCAATCCGAACGGTTAAAGTAGATAATATACCCAAATATTGCAATTAACATGATGAAAGGTATAAACAAACTAAACTGTAGGATTTTTAGTTTTCTACTTATAGGCCGCCATTTTGCTAATCTCATCATAAAATAAACACTAACTACCACTCCCAATAACAGCTTTCCAGCAAAGAAATTCGGTTGTCCAAAATCACCAAAAATATAATCTGTGTACTTAAAAATTTGTCCAGGAAAATCCTCGCTTAACTGAGATATCTGGCGCAAACCCACTAAAGCTTGCAAGACAGAGCTAGCTAACAGCGCTCCCAATACAAAATCAGTAAATTTATCCCTCACAATAAAAATTGTTATTCCGGCCCCAATCGCAAAGACCCCAAGCATGGTTAAAAACCCTTGATACCGGTATGGGTTCCCATACAGAAGTATGGGAAAGGCATCTCGGTCCAGTAAGGCTTGCAATACAGGGAACGAAAACCAAAAAAATATGACCGCAGCTACCCAAAATACAATGCGAAACTTTACTCTCTCCCCTTCCCAATCACTTACACTTGTGGCATAGATTGCTCTCCAAAACATTCTTAGTAATAGCAAGAGAAATAATATGATGCTGATTGCCTGCCAGAACCATACTTTAGGTAACTCCCAGCCTTTAGGCAAAGCTTCAGGTGAAAGGTCTACTATCTGCGGCGATATTACTATCGCCGCCACCAAGATCCCCAACCAGGCGAAAGACAATACTTTATCTACATATATTTGAAAGTTCATCCAGCAACTATAACGGATTTTTATCAAAAAATGCTATAATTCGCCCGATGCTTGGTGCTGCGGTGGCGGAACTGGTATACGCGCTACGTTGAGGTCGTAGTGGGTGTTAAAACCCGTGGAGGTTCGAGTCCTCTCCGCAGCAGTTTGGCTAGGTTCATGAACACAGTTCATGGTTCTAGCCTTCTCTTGTATTCGGAATAAATAGTACTTGCTGCAGTTCACTCACAAATTTTAAGAAGGCATTTAATTGTGAATTGGTATTGGCAGGTAAGTCCTCTAGCCTTCCCACTTGAAAGTTATCATGAAGACAGCTTTCATATTCAAGGCGTAACTCGTGTAAGAAGTACTGTACCAATGAACTATTACATTCTGATTCGAAAATTCTTTTATTCAAGGCTACTGGGTCTATAAACCTTTTTGGACCATCAACCATTGTATTTATTGTTAATGGACCAAACACTTCTTCAAGTAATTGATTAACCCCATCAGCGCCACCTGTCCTTTTAAGAGTGTCTGGCGAGTAAATTGCACACAGTTGACCTATAACAGTATGTAAAGTAGAAACAAAAACCCAATTCGGAATTGAAAATCTCAATGCTTCCAGTCTTTCATCGTAGAAGCTAGCATCTGCCACCACCCAGTCATTGTCATAGCCTAGATGCTCTATATCGTGACTTTCTAAAGTTTGATAGAGTGCACCTAATTTCAGCATGGAGACGTTACTGGATTCAGATACTAGTGCTTTCAAAGCCGAGATTACTTCCTCCACCTTCTGTGTTAGCGCTGAAATATCTTCAGGCTGTGGATTAGGTACTTGATTATATTGCGGCATATCCAATATGAGCCATATATTGAATCATAACATATGAGAAAACTTTTTAGCAGTCTCTTTAGACTGTGAGAGCGGCTCTAACCCTCTCATTAGATCTTCCAAGCTCAGAAGGGTCATAGAGAACAGTTTGCCAACCGCGAGTAGCGGCTGCGTCCAAATTAACCTGTGTGTTATCAATAAACAGGATGTTCTGGGGGGCGACGCCGGCAGCTTCTTCTGCAAAAATGTAGATGCCGGCGTCAGGCTTCTGCTCACCTACAATGCAAGAATCTACCACAACCTCCCAGTTTGCCTGTGGTAGCAGGCCTCTTTCTTTTATTCCATCTAGCATTTTAGGATACATATTCGTGAGCAATCCTAAACGGAATTTCTTCTCAGCAGCAGACACTATCTGGTTAATAGTTGAATTCGGTTCAAATCTCTCTAGTAAATCAAGTAGAAGAGAATATTTCTCCGGAAACTCAAACTTTAGTTTACGCTTAGCTTCCGCAATTATTTCTTCACAATCTAGACCTCGGAGCACATCACTTTCTAAACAATTATACAATTC
>CAYUPY010000030.1:7025-16723 GCA_964446595.1 uncultured Candidatus Saccharibacteria bacterium
ATATCTGATTCGTAGTGGCATACTTAAATCATCAAGCAATTCATTCCATTTATTATTCTTAGAAAAGTCGCGAATACACACCCCTCCTATATCGAAGTATACAAATTCTATATCAGGCATAGATGCATTTTAACGAGGGATCAGCAATTGCGCAATTGCACAATTTACGCCAGTCACCTAAACTGGTGGTATGAAATACTTTATTATAAACTACAAAACCTATCCTCAAGCTTCAGGAGAAAATGCTGTTAAATTAACTGAAAAACTACTTGCGGCGGATATTCCTGATGGACTGAGTCTTGTGATCTGCCCTCAAGCAGCTGATATTTACCGGGTACGCGAAAAATTTCCACATGCTGAAATTTGGGGCCAACATGTAGATTTAATAGAGGCTGGACGGGCAACCGGATGGACCTCAATCGAAACATTGATAATGGCTGGAATTAGTGGCAGTATCATTAATCACTCTGAGCATGAACTAAGTTACGAGGAAGCAGTGGGAACAGTGCAATTAGCCAAAGAGCATCAAGTAAAAACTTGTTTAGCTGTTGGAGATATCCAGATGGCAGAAAAACTAATGGAAACTAAACCTGATATTATGGCTTTTGAGCCCCCAGAGCTTGTGGGAAGCGGTGTTTCTTTAATGTCTGCAAACCCAGAGGAAGCCGAAGGCTTTTATGAACGTTACAAGGACAATGGAAGTATTCTTTGTATCGGGGCTGGGGTGTCAAAACCTGGAGATGTGGCCAAAGCGGCAGAGATTGGATATGAGGGAATTTTGATCGCTTCAGCTATAGTAAAAGCTGATAATCCTACAGAGGTATTGAATGATATGTTAGCTACGCTTAAATAGTGGAAACAGATTTTGTGGTTATTGGGGATGTATTGATGGATTACCATCTACAGATCCCCTCTGCCGCAGGCGCAACACGACGGGAACAAGATGAAATTCTAGAGCTGCCATTTCCAACCAAAATACCCTTGGCTGAACCAATTGAGGCTATGCCGGGCGGAAATGCCTTTAACGTGGCAATGGTGCTGGCCAAGCTCGGTCTCCATACCCAGATATATACCGAGGTTGGCGAAGATAGTGCAGGTAATCAGATCATCCAAGATTTAGACCGTTTGGGTGTGGATACGAGTTTTATAAAACAACACTCAGGCAAAGCTGCCACCAATACTGCAGTAATTTTAAGCACTGGTGGTGATAGGGTTATTTTCACTTATCATTATCCTCGTGACTATCAACTACCCAATCTAGCCGAAACAAAATATGTTTATTTAACGTCCGTGGGAGAAGACGATCATAAGCTGTTTCAAGAAGTATTAAAATCTAAAATGAGTAATAATTTCAAGTTAATGTTTTCCCCAGGTAGTACTCAATTACGGGAAGAATTTGCTGAAATAGCCCCTGCTATGGCAGCCAGTGATTTATTGCTATTAAATAAAGATGAAGCTCAAAGTCTGACACGTTCCAACAGTGAAGATGATGAACAGCTGGTGTGGATGCTGGCGGACTTCGGCCCAAAAGCAATAGTTATGACGAAGTCCGCCCAAGGCTCCATAGCCCTATGGGAAGGAGAAGTTATTCGCGTCGGAGCCAAAAAGGTAGATGTGGTAGATACAACAGGTGCCGGAGACACATTCTCAGCTACAGTGTGTGCCGCATTAAGTATCGGAAAAGATATTCGCACCGCCATGGAGTGGGGAGCATTACATTCAGCAAATGTGGTACAAGGTGTTGGTTGCGAGGATTTCTTGTTAAACAAAGAGGAGTTAGAACAATCCCATCAAATGGCTAATAATTCTCTGTAGTTCTGCTCTGTTATATACACCAACAGATTTGAATAAGTGGCGAAATCTTCGTCTTCATTGGCTAAGTGTGCTGTGGTTAACGAAAACATTTTAGAACTTAATTCATCTACCCTAAACAATCCTAGATGAATTAGGCGGGAAAAGAAACGACTGATAATTTCCTGCTTGCTAGCCTCTTCAGGTAAACTTGCTTTCAACCTGTCAATTTCACTCATTATCATTGCATTGAAATATTCAAAAGTGAATCCTCCGCTAGGGCCCCTTCCTACTTTTGACTCAGCTACAAGTACTAGAGCATTAATTAGGCCGTCTATTATTTCAGGCTGATCGTATGGCATAACAGTATTAATAAGCGCTTTTAGTTCTTCACGGGAACTGAAGGATACTGTTTTATATTCAGCAACTGGGCGGTTACCTACTTCGCCTTCATTACTTGGTTGTGGTTCTGCGTCTGGTCCTTCGGGGTTCATTATCTTAATAATTCAACATCTTCACCTATTTCACCTAAGCTAACTCCAAAAAGATCGAGAGGGCTATTGCTAACTAATTCTAGCTCCAATTCATATTCACTTTGTGTTGGTATTCGGAAAAATTGAGACAATTCACTCACACCTTCATAAACCTTATCAGTTGGAGAACCGTCATACGTAAAGGTCTCAGTATATCCATTAATCATGGCTTTAATCTTAAAATCAGTACCTGGAGAAAGGAAATAAATAGTGGAATTTATGTCAGCATCCAGTTTGGTGATAAACGTGTATGTTACTTTGTCGCCTGGTTGCAAACGTACAAGTTCCAACCCATCCTGTTGAATAATTTCTCCACCCTCGGTGGAATTAAAATCTCGGGCATCAAAAGTCAATACGGTTGGTATCTTTTCAGCCGCTTCTTCAATTAAACGTATTGAATTATCTGTCGCTGCCCCTGCCACTTGACCAATACTTTGAGGGCGCACTGGCTGGCTAACTACGTACAACCCGCCGAAAGTCAAAATCCCTGCCAAACTCATAAAAAACATTGCCGCAAGTAAATTGTTGTTCTCTGTTTTATTCATAGTTAATAATACACGTCACTACGTGTTGGCTTCAAGAAGAAATAAATGCCAGCAGCAGTTGCTACAAAAGCTGACACAAACAAAGTACCAGCCACCACGCTACTCTCGTTGGCTAATAAGCTTTCTAGACTATTAAAAAACCTGCCTTCTACCTGCGAGTTAGTGCTGCCAGTCGTACTAACATCACTTGTAGTCCTAGCTACTGCCAGCCTTTGATCTTGCTCGCTTAAATCCCCAATCACATAATCATTCTCTACGTTGGGGTCGGAGTTCTGTTTTTCGCGCTCAAACTCATCGGCAACACTAAAAGTCACCTCTTCCGGTGCATCCCCTGCTACTGCATTTGTAGCAGCAAGATTACGCGCGCTCATTTGCTGCGCAACCACTACCACAATTACGAGAAAAGCAGCATTGATAAAAAACAAAGCGAAACTGTGTTGGCGACCTAGCCTAGCCATGTTTGAATATAGCGTGTTTGCTCTAGGATGTAAATTCTTAAGGGATCTCCATGTAATTACTTGAGCCACTTCCCCAATATGGCCTACCTACCTTTTGTTGGAAAAGTAACCATAGACTAAAGTAAACCTGCCTTTCGTAATAATTGTGCCACCATTTTAGTTTTAGTTCCCTAAAGTCTGAGCCAATCTGTACCTCTGCAAAAACTCTGTCTTGGGGCTGCAACTTTTCCCCTACTGCCAATTTAATACTCCATCTACCTTTAGGATCATGCACTTTAGTGTGGCCTAAGTACTCCCAATTATTCTTATATAAAACGACTCTTACGCCTTCTACTTTCCTTACGCTGTAATGTTTTTCCCACATACTGTTACCTATCCCATGTAAGAATTCATTGTTTATTAGTATATTTAGCTTATGCTTAAGAGGAATTGACACCCCATGTACTGTAACAATATTCGTTTTTATGTTTCGGTGTGCAAAAGTGATTTTAGGAGGTTGTAGATGGATATAGTGCTTTAGTTCATTCCACTTTTTGCTGCCAGTAGAATTTAGATTTCTGTTAACCACCAAACGTGGAGTGGGCAAGGCGCGGCCATCCTTTTTTGCAAAAATTTGAGTTGGCCGCGCCAGCAAGTGGCCGCTCTTGTAAGTGTGCTCGTATTTCCCGTTTAGTAATTCAGCCGGATTAAAGTAATGGCGATTGCGATTCAGTTCAAAATGCAAATGACAGCCCTGAAACTGAATAGGTGTGCTGTCTTTACCCCTCACAAACCCAGTGTTCCCAGAAAATCCTATTAACTGCCCAATTATAACCTTTTGCCCTACTGTGACATTGACTCCATTTAGGTGTTGGTAAACGGTCTCCCAACCCTGTGGGTGTCGAATTTTTATGTAGTTTGAGGCTGTTTGTGGATTACTATCGTTTCCAAGTACTATACCATTTCTACTAAGACTACTAACAATACCATCAGATGCAGCAAATACAGGAGTTCCACATGGCAAACCATAATCTGTGCCACGGTGAAAAGAACCGTCCCTCCAGCCGTAAGGGGATGTAATTGTAAAGTAACCTCCATAAGGTTTCTTCCAGGCAATACCTCCAAAATAATAGAAACTTTCAGCTAACACTGTCGTTGGAGACAAAACTAGATAAACCAATACAAGAAGTATGAATATGAGAAAAGTTTTCATAAGCGAAGCGTAACCTCAGGTGGCTACTGGTACGCTTCGCCCAAGCTGAATTTGTTAATAATTAAAAAGTAAATTTATTCTCTCGCTGTCTCAGCGAATTCAAAAGGTAGTTGGCTCTCAACCTTTATTCCTAGCCTATCTAAGCCAAACAAATAGATTGCATCCTTTACTTCTAGCTGCAGAGCAGCTCCAATGCGAAATAGTGTTTCTTTAGATGGATTAATTTTGTTGTTCTCTAGCCGAGAAATAGTACCCGGACAAAAGTCTGCCTCCAGTTCTAGCTGCAGCTGACTCCATTTACTTTTGCAGCGTAAATCACGAATGCGCTGCCCGAAGTTGATTTCCAACATGCTTCATTCTAGCCTGAGGAAAAAAGTTGATGTAACGCACGCAAATTAATACAAACACTTTAGGATGCTTAATCTAACTGCATTAAACAAGACCCGCTCAGCTTCATTCTTCAACTCAACTTCTGCTTGGTGAAGATTTTCGTAAGCCTCTATTACTCCATGAAAATGACCACTACCAATAATAAACATTGCTTTGTTAGCGTTCCTAAACTGTTTTGCATAGTAAATATCACGATATTTACCATATAGCCTGTCCAGGGTGATTTTTAGCCCCACAGACCTTCCTTCATTTTGGGTCAATCTATAGAGGAGTGTTTTAACGTATTGTAGCTCTTTAACTGTCACAAGACTCTCCTTTACTAGTAATCTGGCGGACTCAATGAATAAGTCAATGTTCTGCTTAAGTATGCCTACTTTCAAACCCTCGTCGAGTCCAATACTGTAAGTCCCAAACCAAAATAGATCTAGAATCATTCTCAATCTCTGATCGAATTGTAGAAAATCTAACATGTCTAAGAAAGAAGGTGTTTGATTATATAGATCAATAACTGGTTTCCCCCGCTCTCTGGCTTCACTTGCTAAAAGAAACATCAGCGATGGGAGATCACTTTTACTCTTCCACAGCCCTTGCTCATCAAAGGGATTGAACTCGACTATTAGTTGTTCACTTTCACCTAACTTAACTAGCAACTCCAACCAAACTTGATGATCAAGCCCTCTACCTTCACTGTCTGCTAACATAACGACGTGACTTTCTCCAACTAAAAAATTCTGTGTTTCCTCTTTGGAGTGACTAAAATGCTCATATGTCATGAATATATTATAACACATCTAGGAAATTGCCCCAACGTGGGAAGATATCGACAGGAAAGGGGATTTACGCCCAGAAGGATTCGAACCTCCAACCCCCGGTTCCGAAGACCGGTGCTCTATCCAGTTGAGCTATGGGCGCGTTCGGTAAGATTATAGCACTTATCAACTTAAGCTCGGGGTACTTCCCAAAATTGAAAATGCTTTTGACTACCCTTTTCTGTTACAAACTGCACTTGCTGATTCTCGTGCATCAGGATTTGTTCACCTAAGTTTCTAACATCTACAGCGAACTGCCAATCGTTAATTTTTAATAAATCAACCCTGTCACCACCAGACCTTGTGTTGAAAAAAGTACGTTGCACCTCTGCTTCACCAACCAAAAAGTTTTTGGTAAAAGGAAGTAGAATATGAGTAAGACCATTTCGGAATTCTTTCCACAAGTACTCTTTTAACACTGCTTCTTTGTAATTGTTATGCTGGGTTAGTTTAGCCAATTCGTCCATAGCCAGATTGAATGCCGCACGCTTCATGCCTAAGTTTTGCTGTTGTAAATAAGCCCTGACCTGTTGGGCATTATTTTTATTTTGCTTTGCAAGCAGAATCCGACCTAAGAATTCCAAAATCACAAAAGACACAAGTAGCCTGATAAACCCACCTATATCCTCACTTAAAAGCGGGTCAAGGTGTGAAACCAGAGTATGGGCATTATGTTTTGGTATTGTCGAAATTTGGTCCACTTCAATAGATCTAAATTATGAAGTCGGTGGGACTCCCTATTCGCTCCTACTCTCGCGATAGGACTAACGTTGCTAAGGTTCGCCTGCGCTAACGCTTGTCTTACCCAAGCAGCCGTTTAGCAAACCCTCGGTTCTCGTCTCCGACTCAAATTTACTGCGTAAATTATGAAGTCGGTGGGACTCGAACCCACAACCAATGGCTTAAGAGGCCACTGCTCTACCATTGAGCTACGACTCCAAAAAGTGTGTTTTAAACTTGCGGGGACTTTTGCTTTGAATCAACATGGTGAAGTCGGTGGGACTCGAACCCACAACCAATGGCTTAAAAGGCCACTGCTCTACCATTGAGCTACGACTTCATGGCAAAAGTTGCAGGGCAATTATAACAAAAACAGGCTTAATTGGCCATGTTTTAAAAGAGATTAGTCGAATCACAGATAACCTTTGTTTCCTCGGGTTCACAACCTACAATTCTTCGTTCTTTTTCAGTGTAAGCTGGCCCTTGCTCGTATATACCCCATCCACCAGTTGTCTCAATCAAGCGACCATCCTGAGTATAAAGATTTTCAACACCATCATATGCATAAGCAGCACGATCAAAATAGTAATCACCATTTGTGCGACACTGCTCAACTTTAACACCAGTATCACAAGCAGATTGAATGCGACGAGCAAACTCATCATTACCAGCATTGGTAACTCCTAGTGCAGCAGGATTATTTAACACAATGAACAATAGAATTGCGGATATACCTATACCAATACTTACGATTATATAGAAAATAGTCCGGATAGCCTGAGAGTTCTTTGAATCTATCATTTAAATAGTTAGGTGCAGTAAAATAATTGCTACCATCTTACCACTAAATAACAGTTGCTTCTGTTATATTCTATTTCGGAATAACGATCCGGCGTACCGTCATATGCAGACTTAGTAAGGCACTGTGGGCATAAAGAGTATTTTTATCGTTTTCTTGCTATAATCTCGTGATTATTTGCGTTTTATGATTTTTGAGACTAATGCTTTCGGCATCTATAATTACACTCTGGTGCTGATTTTACTGCTTCCAATTATTTCCACTATGGTAAGTATTTCGCGCCATATAATAGGTGTGAAAACTTTGAGTTTGTATGCGCCTATTGTGCTGGCCTATGCCTTTATTGAGATTGGAATGAATAGGCCAGCACAGTCCTTTGATCCCGTAGTTAGTTTGGCTTATGGTAGTGCTTTTTTTCTAGTCGTGTTAATTGTTGCTACTGGTTTGTACCGTTTACTAAAGCCGTTGAGGATCAACTATTATTCAAAAATGTCCCTAATATTTACGGGAATTGCCAGTGCAGTATTTATTGTTTACTACGCTGCTGCAGTGCTTGGGGATAGAAGTTTAAGCAGCGTAAACGTTTTCTCTATTGTATTAATTGCTGCAATTTCAGAACGCTTAGTAGCTAATTATGCCCGTACCGATTTAAAGGGCACGATTGTAATTAGCTTGGAAACATTGGCTGTAGCTTTGATTGGTTTGTTGATTTTCTCTATTCCACAATTGCAAAAAATCTTGATTGAAAGTCCTTGGTTGATAATCGTAATTGTGGTTATCAATTTTGCGGTCGGTAGCTTTAGAGGCTTACGGCTAACTGAATTCTGGAGGTTCAGTAGGATTTTAGATAAAGATTACGGAGATAAATAATGGGATTATGGCGAATTTGGAAGAACCGTCACCGTGTTCTTGGTTTGAACGCCCGTTACCTAGACTATATCCGCCCCTATAATCTTAAGCGTGCTATCCATATTGCCGATGACAAAGTACTAACTAAAAAAGTACTCAAAAAGGCTGGCGTTCCCACACCTGAACTATTAGGTGTGATTCGCGACATGCAAGAGTTAAACGGGTTTGATTTTGATGCGCTGCCGAAGTCATTTGTACTAAAACCAGTCTTCGGCAGCGAAGGCCGTGGTATTGATATATTCTACAACCGCAAAGGTGACGAGTGGATCAAGGCTTCGGGCGAACGCGTCCATATTGATGAATTAAAAAGTCGCGTTCGCGAAATTTTAGAAGGTCGTTATTCCATGTTCAATCAACCAGACGTGGCGCTATTCGAGGAGCGCGTCAAGCCTCACAAGTCCTTTCGCTACTACACTTATAAAGGTACCCCCGATGTACGTGTGATTATGTTTAACGGTGTGCCGATGATGGGAATGTTACGCCTACCCACTGAAGAATCAGATGGAAAAGCTAACCTTAAATTAAACGGTATCGGTGGAGCAATCGATATTGCCGCTGGCCGTGTTATGACTGCAGTTAAAGGTAAAGCGCAAGAAATTGAGTTTGTGCCCCATACTAAACAGCGCATTTCTGGCCTACGCATCCCTTACTGGGAAAGAATCCTAAAATACTCAGCAGCAGCCCAAGCCGCAACAGGGCTAGGCTACGGTTGTTTTGACTTCCTAATCGACCGGGAAAAAGGCCCTCTGCTTGTCGAAATCGGCGCCCGTCCCGGTCTCTCCATCCAATTAGCAGACCAGGAAGGTCTCCGTTCCCGACTTGATCGAGTGAAGGGAATTAAAATTAAGAGCCTGGACCACGGCATCCGCTTAGGCAAAAACATGTTTGGTGGAGAAATTGAGGAAAGTGTGGAAAACCTGACTGGTAAACCTGTCTTAGGTATCATTGAAGATGTGGAAATATTTGGTCCAGACGAAAAGAAGAAGACAAAACTAAAAGCCAAAATCGATACTGGAGCCGATTCGACTTCCATCAACCGCGAAACTTTAGAAAAATTGGGCTACGAGGAAGTCCTAAAACAGTATGATGAATTTATGAGCGAGAACTATCCAGATTTGGATTTAAATGGGATGTCTCAGGCTGAAGCTAAAGAGATTGCCCAAAAAATTACAGAGGAAGTAATGGCAGCGGGAATGGAAATCGAGAGAGTAACGGAAGTGTTTTCTAGCCACGGAGCAACTTTAAGACCGTATATTAAAATCGAACTTATGGTAAAGGATCTTTCATTTACCACTACTGCTTCCGCCTATGATCGTAGTAGGCTTAAATATCCAATGATTATTGGCCGCAAATCACTATCTAAGTTCTTAGTAGACCCAAGTAAATAATGAACAAAAAAATAATCTTTATAGCCTGTACTAAAACTAGCTATAGATATAGACGATTTAAAGAAGTGCTAGATGCAGAAGGTCATGAGTATGACCTGTTTTTCCAAGGAGATCTTAAGTTAACACTGGAACAAGGTAGAGTTTTGATTTACGACGAGGTTAAT
>CAYUPY010000031.1:0-524 GCA_964446595.1 uncultured Candidatus Saccharibacteria bacterium
CAGAAATTGATAGGGTAGAAAAGCTAGTTCGTTGGCATATGTTTTACTATCCGTCGGCGGATTGGCGCAAATTAAAAAATGATGATTTTGATTGGCAATCCGCCACAAAAGAACAAATTGCCGCCCACATTGCCGAAAACTCTGATCACAAAACACCGGGCGGCTGGTCAGACGGCGCAATTCGCCGCCTCATAAAAAATGTCGGCGGCGAAGATAACATCGAAGATCTCCTAAAACTGCGTATCGCCGATGCCACTTCCAATCCCAAAAGCGAGTTTAATCCGGTAGAAATTGAAGTGCTCGCCGAACGAGTCTCCGAATTCCGTGCCAAAGAAATGGCCCTAAAGGTCACGGACCTAGACATCACCGGCGAAGATCTAATGCAAGAATTCGGCCTTGAACCAGGTCCAAAACTCGGCGAGATTCTCAACTATCTCCTAGACCAAGTAATCGAGGAACCGCTATTAAATGAAAAATCCCAACTATTAAGCTTAGCCAAAGATAAGTTAAACCAAATTTAGTCA
>CAYUPY010000031.1:534-16484 GCA_964446595.1 uncultured Candidatus Saccharibacteria bacterium
GATAACACTCTGCCAATTGAAGATTTTCAATTTCGCGCATCGACGCGGCAAAGTCAGGGTTAATCTCTTCTAATTCTTCATATGGGCATACTAGACCAGGTTGATAAAGCACGGAAGCCTTGTCATCTCCAAATTTACGAGGGTATAGCCAATCGTGCACATAATGAGCACCAATAGCGCCAATTTTAATAAATCTAGCCGTGCGATGGACTGTCTCCACATCCCGGGTTCCATTTACACTAATATTGTAGTAGGACTCACAGTTAAATAAGAGATTCTCATTAATTATTCCTTCATTTATTAATCTGCTAATCAGAGACCACATTTCTGCTCGGTAGTTAAAATCCAGTCCTCCAACCATTATTTTGGCACCTTTTGCTTTTAAAGATTTCAGTAACCAGAGCAGTTCTTCCTCCTCTTGAGGCTTCGAAACAAAAAACGTAATCTCATCAATAGCAACTATCGGAGTAATTCCTCTGTTTACCTTCCCCGCGATAGTTGAATCAAGCAGCTCCAGATTTTGTGCAAGTTGCGTAAACCCAATTTCTTGCGCCTGTATTTTGGGTAAATCTTTTGCCCTACCTCCAATATATGAACGATTCACTCCTTCTGCTACGTAACAGTACATTTTATAGTCCTTGCCATTTTTCTTGAGCTCAGCAAGATAATCATGTAGAGATTGTTGCATCCCTCCTGACTTTGAAGAGAACATACACCCAAAAAAGCCGGCTACTGCTCCTCCTGGTTGTAGAAATGCATGACTGACTTGATGGCTAAATCTTCTATCGCGCACGTCATGGGCCTGAGTGAACATCTCACGTAAAGATTTTTCATCAGAGGTTGGAAGTATTATGGTTTCCGTATCTAAATTGGACATGTTTGGTATCAAACAAAGACATTTTTTTATTTCATTGGGATTTTGACTTTGCAACCATTTATTAAGCAATAGATAGTTGGCATGTAGGCTCATTAATACATGCTCAGCTGATTCTGCATGGTTAGGTAGGTAATCCGTTCCCAAACTTGTAATTTTTTGCAGAATCGAGGAACTTTTGATTAAGTACTCAGCCATAGAATTTAAAAATTCTTGAGCTATTTCTTCACGAATCCCTACTTTGATAAGTTCGTCAGCAGCGTCTCTTATAGCAGTTTGTAAGGGTCTGAAGAAGTCTGGCCAGTTTTCAGTTCCGAAAATATCCTCGGGTAAGGTAGTATCCATCTAGTAATGCTAAAATTTAGAGTGAAAGTAAAACTTCCTAAGCTGACTATTTACAATGTTTTTATCGGCGTGATTGCCTTAATTGCTATTCTGCCAATCTTGGCTCCCATTCTACTGAAACTTAGTGAAAGTTATCAAGTATTTTTATGGCCTGCTCGAGCGGTATATTTTTTATACTCATTTACGTGCCACCAGTTTCATCATCGCTCACTGCACATTTTTGATTACCAGTTTGCCTGGTGCGCTCGTGATACTGGGATTTGGCTAGGAATCTTAGCTGGAGCTATTTATTCTAGGCGTCAAGACGTACCTAATCTTCCCTGGTATTGGGTTCTTCCTTTTATTGTGCCCATTGCTTTGGATGGAGGGATACAAACCCTAGCAACGATTTTTGGTATTCAAAATCCTACAGGTATTACCGGAGATATTCTGTATGTTAGCAATAATTTCACTCGTTTCTTGACCGGAGCAATTTTTGGTTTGGGTGTGGGGTTGGTAATTACCCCTTTTCTGGTTGATGTAAAGCCTAAGTTTGCAGCTTTAAAAATTAACTATTTAGGAAAACTAGCTCTAATGTTCCTACCACTCTTAGTATTCTATGTGTTGTCGGTACAGACATGGCGGCTTACGAGTAATAATGAGTTGCCCAGTGATGCACTAGATACCGCGGTTAAAACTCCTGTAGCTGAGCTTTTTTTGCGGCGCCAGAATGGTGCCTGTCCTACCGAAGGTGAAGAGATAGTTTCCTTTAATTGTGAGTAGCTTAAGCATAATTAGATTTTTAATCGCCTGACCACGCATAGGTTTGAAGGTCGAGTTTATAATTTTCATCTACAATTATCCCTTCTTGCTGCAATAGGTCTCTTTGGATGTCCTTAGCTGGTACTTCATGGCCGCGAATTGATAAGTAGCCATTCTTATTCACAACTCTCCACCAAGGAATATGGTCAGTGTCTGTAGGTGATAGGCTGGCTAAGGCGTACCCGACCTGGCGGGCAGCCCGAGGGCTGCCCGCCAACGTAGCCACGAATCCATAGTAGGTAACTTTACCTGGAGGAATTTTTATTTGAGGATTACAGTTTTTTCTCAGTGGGAGGGCAGGCAGCTAGTATAACGTTATTCATTCGTGCAAACGGGGATGCGCTTTTTAGTCAGGTAGGTATGGATAATCAAGAAGGAGCCGCAAGCCCAACCTGGACAGGTTGGCGGATACAGCAGGTAGGGCAAGTAAACTCGATACCCTTAAATGCTAACCTCCTGCATATTAGCGGAGTTGTAACCTCTAGTAATAATGCTATCTTTAGTTTAGTAGAGATAGTTAATTCCGGTAGCCTGATTAACCTAAAAGTGATTTCTATGCCCTCCAAATCGTATGTGTCTTTAACTCACAATTTTTACTACCCCCAACTGTTAGTTGCCTTAAAGGAAAGAGGGATTAAACTTGTAGTGGGAAATTGGAAGGAAATTAAAAATGATTACGACTTAGTATTTGCTGGTTTGGAAGGATAAGTGTACTAAGTTGCGCATTAAGCAGGCTACGGTGACTGGTCCAACGCCTCCGGGGACTGGAGTACGTGCTGAGATTTTATTATCTAGCTGATTTGATATCTGTACGTCACCATATACTCCCCTTGGTGTGCTAATACTTGTAACATCTATCACTACTGCCTCAGGTTTTATATGAGTATGGTTTAATAAGTCTATCTGACCAGTGGCTGTAATTAGGTAGTCTGCGTCAGTAGTGTATTTGGCTAGATCAATAGTGTATTCATGACATATAGTCACTGTCATTTCATGGGCTAGCAGAACTTGTGCCAAAGGTTTTCCTACTACGTTAGAGTGATTGATGATCACTGCATGTTTGCCTTTTAGGTGTTGGATATGGCCGGCGACATTCATCAGCATACATTCCCATACTGCTGCCACAGTCGCCGGCCATATCGCCCTTTCCGAATTCTGGGCAGTAAGCCCTAAATTAGTAGCTCCAATACCGTCTACGTCTTGTGATGCAGGAATCGCATTTAATATTTCAGTCTGATGTGGTTCTAGATGGGGGAAGAGAGGTAGTTGTACCATTACTCCGTTAAGTTTAGAAGCCATTACAATTGCCTCTATGTGCTCTCGAATCTGGGTAGCACTGCTTTCCTCCCCAAATTCGTGAATTTGGGCTGTCAGGCCTAGACTGGCCGCCTTTTTCATTTTTAATTGAGAGTACTTATGCGCTGATTGGTCATGCGTGGCCACGATAATATGCAAGGAGGGTCGATCATTCTCCGGAATAGTACTAATTCTTTTTTCTAGTTTCGAGTATATATCCCTGGATATATCTGAGCCTGATATGAGCCGCATATGCAGATTTTAATTGCAATTTACTGTTTTCACAAGTAAACTTTTTCGAGTTGTTACTTAAATTTATGGCCAAACTTCAAGCTCCACAGACTTATAACTTAGCATTAACAGACACTATTCAATTTTCAATACCAGCTAGCAAGCTTAACTGGCGTAACTATAGATGGTGGCAAGTGTTTTATAAGCTCTCTAATGCATTAGCTTTATTCTTATTGGCACTGTTGCTTTTTACTAATCTTTGGAATACTTTTTATTTAAATACCGATCAGGTAGCCAGTACGAACCTTTATGCCTGGGCTACTATTTTAAGTGCACTTGGACTCATCTTTTTGTGGCAACTTACGGTTGTAGGACATAAAAGGCTTGTAGATCCACCAGGGTTTATTGGTATTCTAAGTTTCGCTTTGTTATCGATTCTGGTGTGGATTATTGCCCCTGAGGTAGGAGCGCCTGGAGCTTCCCGCACATTTAACACTTTTGGTGTAGCTTTCACTAAGGAAATAGCCGGTCTAGGAATAATTTGTTTGGTAGGCGTCTACTATTTTATTAATCTTTTTATTGATCAGAAACATAAGGCGAGCAAGGCGCTGGCGACAATTTATCTTTTGTTAGCCGCCAGCGCCATCATCATGCTTATTTTTGGCTCATACTTTAATCCGCAAGCCTTGCTAATTATTAATGCAATCTTTTCCCTCTTAAGCTGGTCATTGGCTTTTTATTATCATCCTAAACAACAACGTTTCGGTAAGCTTACTTACATCATGTTGTTTTTAGTTAGCAGTGCATTTTTCCTGGTAGTAGACTCACCTATTGTCTGGAAGATACTTGTATCTATGCTTCTTGCTTGTTTTGCATGGTTCTGGGTCTCTTTGTTGGTACAGAACTTCCAGTTTTCACTTGGGTTTAAGAAGTGGCAGCAATTAGTGCGTCGTGTATTAAACAGGCAGGAGCCAGTAGATGATCTATTTCAATTTCCAACATTAAATTTGCTTTTTTTGATCGGCTGGTTGGCATTATTACTTCTGGGTTGGTCTATTGTTTATCGGCCAGAGATTGCCAAGGAGCTGAATGAGCTCTTTAGTTACGTAGGAGATTTACAGCGGAACTTTAATAGCGCACAGACATTTTTTCTGGGATTAGGAAATGCAGCCAGTATTTTTCCTCCTAGCTTCTTTTATAAAGTAATTACTTACCAAGGGGTTCTTGGCATGATTGCCTATCTAGGACTTGCCTTTACGGTGATTTTTGTCACGATTCGCCAAATTTTTAGGGATCACAAAAGAAAACTTAACTTTAGTTTGGCAGAAGTATTTGCACCTGCCATAATTTTTGTTCCAGTGATTGGACTCTTTGTTAACCTAAGTACGACTGTGGTAATAGTATGGTGGATTCTATTTTCAGTGGTAACTGCCAGTGGTTATCTGACAAAAAGAGATCAACTACAGGTCGTCAGTCTAAGCATTCCTAGGGTTGGGAATAGAAAGCTAGGACCAATTAGTCTAAACGATCTGCTTCCATATTTAAGGGTGGTGGTAGCCATCGTGTTATTCTATTTATGGATGGTAATTAACAATAACTTATTACAACTGCTTAGTGATGGCATTATCTAGGACTACTATGGAGAAGGATGATTTAAAATGGGACTTTTCTGCACTCTCCTTTACCGGAGATGATGATCCCCGTTTAGAGGAAGATATCCAGGAATTTGTGAAGCATACGACTACATTTGTAGATAAGTGGGTTGGTCGTACTGATTATCTGGAAGAAGTAGATAGCCTAAGTGAGGCGTTGACAGATTATGAGGCTTGGGCTGAACAAAGTGCTGAGCCAGCTAGTTACTACTATGCTTGGCTGCGTCAGTCTCAGGCACAAGATAATCCTGTTGTAAAAGCTTTATATAACCGCTTAGATAAAACTTACCGAGAACATATTAAGGACATTCAGTTCTTTAACTTGAATCTGGCTAAAATTCCCAAGCAAAAACAGCAGTTATTTCTAAATGATCCCAAAGTAACCAAGTATAAACATTACTTACAAAGAGTCTTCGCGGAGGCAGAGCACTTATTAACTGAGGCTGAGGAGAAAATTTTGATTATGATGGCTCCTACTTCTTTGCAGAAATGGGTAGAAATGACACAAGAATTTCTAAACAAAGAAACTGTGCGATGGGTAAATAAGAATGGTGAAGAGACAGAGATTAGCTTTAATGAATTGATAGATCTTATTTCAAATGTGGATCAGCAAACCCGCGATGAGGCAGCTGCCAAACTAAATGAAATTTTTAGAAAGCATATTCATACTGGCGAAGCTGAACTAAACTCCGTTTTGGGCCACAAACAAATCACCGATCAGCTTCGCCGTTTTGATCGCCCGGATAAAGCTCGACATTTAAGCGACGATATTAGTACAGGGGTTGTTGATGTGATGTTAGAAACGGTAGCTAATAACTTTGATATCGCTCGGCGCTTTTACGCCTTGAGGGCAAAGCTAATGGGTAAAGATCAGCTGCAGTATCATGAACGTAACGTACCTATTGATGAAGTCGAAGTTGAGTATTCATATGATCAAGCCATGGATTTAGTACAATCCACCTTTGAGGAATTAGATCCCGAGTTTGGGCAGATTGCTGAGAAATTTAGAAATGGTTTTGTGGATGTGTACCCCAGTAAGGGTAAAAGAGGTGGCGCATTCTGTACTTCCGGAAGTTTACGCTTGCCGACATATATTATGTTGAATCACCAAGGCAAATTAAGAGATGTTCTTACAATAGCGCATGAGTTTGGGCATGGTGTTAACTTTGAATTGATGCGTAAGAATTTGCATGCCTTGGATTTTGACACATCTTTAGCAACAGCTGAAGTTGCCAGTACGTTTATGGAGGACTTTGTATTGCAACGACTACTTACCGAAGCTGATGATTCTACCAAGTTGGCAATTCTAGTGCAGCGACTTGGCGATGACGTTTCCACAATTTTTCGCCAAGTCGCCTGTTATCGCTTTGAACAAGCTTTGCATCAAGCTTATCGCGAAGAGCACTTTTTATCATCTGACCGGATTGGTCAAATCTTTAAAGAAAACATGGAGGCTTACATGGGTGATGCTGTAGAACAGTCACCGGGGGCCGAAAACTGGTGGCTATATTGGAGTCATATTCGTTCATACTTCTATGTTTATTCTTATGCTAGTGGGTTGCTAATTTCAAAAGCAATGCAAGCAAAGGTGAATGAAGATCGTGCAGCGGTGGGGCAAGTAAAACAATTTTTAGCTGATGGTATGTCAAAGTCTCCGCTAGAGTCTTTTGCTGCTATGGATATTGATATCACCAAAAAGACTTTCTGGGAAAAGGGTCTTGGAGAGATTTCCTCCTTGCTGGAAGAGGTAGAGGCACTAGCCGGTAAACTGGGCAAACTTTAAACTGGCAAAAGTGTTTATTTTCCGTTAAATTGGTTTCAGGATGGAGCGGAGTATAGCTATCAGTAAATTTAATCTCAATAGGTATCTTAGCGGTTCGACTAGCACCGGTAAGGTTTTTGTGGGGTTATTAGGTGTTCTGGCTGTATATATTACCATCTATATAACGCTATTTTCTTCTGTAGCATTCTTCAATTCAGTTCAAACCGACGCAGCGCCACCCGCTTGGTATAACGCTTCATGGCAGTATCGTAAACGAATTACAATTCCAGCCGCAAACGTAACTGGTACTTTTGCAGAGTTTCCAGTGGCAATAGAAATAGCGTCAGATGCTAGCTTACAAGCTCATGCACTATCTAACGCGGACGATATTATTTTCGTAGATCACATAGGCCCGGCTACGCCTGTTGACCACTATATAGTTGATTACGATACTGCTACCGGCGCTCTGACGGCGTGGGTAAAATTCCCGAACTTGAGTGATGCATCGGATAATGAGGTCTTTATGTATTATGGCAATGCAGGCGCTACAAATACTGAGGATCCCGTAGGTGTATGGGATCACTACGATGGTGTGTGGTCTTTAGAAGAAGCTGCTACTGACGAAGGCACAACTACAACTTTTAATGATCTGACCACCGATAATTCTCCGGGTCAACAAGCTGGAAGTGAAACCGCCGCAGGAATAATCGGTAACGGACAACAATTCGATGGTACAAATGACTATATCTCTATCCCCAATACAACGGAGTTACAAGTTGACAGTGAGGAAATTACTTTTACTGCCTGGGTAAAACGTGATAGCACGGCCCCAACTGAAGTATTGGTTTCGAAGGGAAACGATAACACTACAGCAGGATGGGAGTATTTTGAAATGAGGTTACGGGATGATGATTTTGGAGTAAGGGAGACAGGAATAAACAACCTATATATCCCAGCAACCGGTCAAGTAACTACAACAGATTGGTACCTTTTGGCGTTTACTGTCGATACTGGAGGCGGTAATACTCAAATAAACTATTATGTAAATGGACCGGCAGTTAGTGGCGTTGGTAGCACTGGAACTGGATATACCTCTACGGATGATGATGACTTATTCTTAGGCTTTTCTTCTCTAAATAATAACGAATTTTTCTCTGGCGTTATGGATGAGGTGCGCTTTAAACGTGGCTATCTTGGGGGCGGATATACACAGGCGCAAAACTGGTTGTCAACGGAATATGCCAACCTAACCGACCCAGCTGGATTTATGAGCCTAAGTATTGAAGAAGAGCAAGGGGATTTAAATTCAGTGGTGGTATCCTCATTAGGCGCTAGCGGACCCGATTTATATATCCCCAGTAGTGGAAACCTTGTGTCAGAAGTGATGGTCGTACAGGATACCTACAGCAGCAAGGAGATCCAAGAGATAATCATTACCGATGCTAATTCACACACGGGCATTTATCAAAACTTACGGCTTTACTATGATTACGACACTTCCGCACCATACGATTGTGCCTCCGAGTCCTATTCAGGTTCTGAGAATCAATTCGGGGGAAATGCTGTAATTAATGGCAGCGAATATACCTTTACAGGTTCAGCAAATATTTCTACGGTACAGACCGCATGTTTTTATATGGTTCTGGATGTTGATGGTAGTGCAGCAGATATGACTGTGTCCGATCTTGGCATTGCTGACTTTGCAAACGATATTACTTTATCCAGAGGTTCTGTCGATAGTGTTACTTCAGTTAGTAGTATCTGGGATGTTACACTCAGTACCCCACCGAATGGCATAGTTGTTAGTGCACTTGGTGCAGAATCAGATCTGTACAATGGCGATCTACAATATGTAGGCGGTAAATTCGTCTTCAGTGCGCCGGTTAATTCAGGAAGTATTACTGGGATTACAATAACTGAGACAGGAGCTGTTGATGCCACAACTGGACTAGGGGCAGCAAGGCTTTACTATGAATATGATACCTCATCACCGTACAATTGTGTTAGTGAAACATTCAATGGCACAGAGCGTAAATTTGGCGTCACCGATACAGCATTTTCCGCCGCCAATGGTAACGTATCATTTACAGGTAGTACCACTGTTAATCCTACCAGTCGATGTGTGCCTACTTGGTGTTAGATGAAAATTACTCCGGCCCCGGAGACACTACCTATGACTTACAGATATCAAACCCTAGTACAGATATTACGGCTTCTCTAACTGTTGAGCCTGCTACCACGGTCTCACCTAGCGGAACCGGAACCTTATTTGGAACAGGTAGCACAGCAGATCCTAGTTGGTATAACGGAAGTTGGTTATACCGAAAGGAGTTAAATGTACAAGATGCTCAGGTAAATTGTACGGATGAATTTTATGAATTCCCGATTTTCCTTGCCGAGACAGACACTGACTTACAGTTAAATGCGCTCGCCAGCGGAAATGATATCTTCTTTACAAATAAGTTTGGTGCTAAGCTTTCCCACGAAATTGAATCTTACAACAGTACAACCGGCGAGATTGCTGTTTGGGTAGAGGTGCCTCATCTGTACTGTGATAACAATACGCCTTTGTATATGTATTACGGGAATGCCGGCGCCAGCAATCAAGAAGATGTCGCCGGCACCTGGAGCAATGGTTTTGTTTTTGTACACCACCTAGAGGAGACCACATCTGGGGCTACTGACTTCATTGATTCAACTTTAAATGGGCTAAATTCATCCAACGTAGTATTTAATGGTAGCGCTAGTGCCAATGTAAATGGAATCGCCAACGGGGCAGTTTTCATGGACGGCACGGATAGAATCGACTTGAGTGACAACGCACTTTTAGATCCCCCCAATGACATGACGGTAGATATTTGGGTTAATTTTAATACAATTGGTTCCGAGTCAGTACTGTTCAAGAAAAGTCATAATGTCTCCCCCCCACCTTTCGAGTCATGGAAAATGCGGGTAAATAACAGTGATAGTGAGCTAGATTTTATATGGTACGACTCCTCGGGTAATTACAATGTGGCCTCTAGTGCTACGAGTTCGGTCACTACAGGCGCATGGAACAAATTAACAGGGGTGGTGTCTGGTAACAACCTAACAGCTTTTGTAAATGGAAGTAGTGCTGGGGGTACTCCTGACACAAAATCAGGGACGACCTTTAACTCCAGCAGCACATTATATTTTGGGCATAATGGCGGTGGAACCAACTCTGTGAATGGTTACATTGATGAGATACGTTTATTAAATGTTGCTCGTTCTGAAAACTGGCTAACAACGGAGTACAATAACCTGATTGATCCAGGAGCTTTTGCTATCTTTGAATCAGAGGCAGGTTCCACCGAATTGATCGTCACAGGTTACGGAACTGCCGCCACTAACCTTCCCAAGGCTCCTAATCAGTATCTGGGTGGAGGTTATGCTTTCACTATTAATCAATTCTCTGCCGTAGTGGATAGCATTATCCTCACTGAGACTGGTAGTCTCGATGGAGCGGCAGAGGTGGATAACATTAAGCTTTATTATGAATATGATAATACCTCGCCATATGACTGTACTAGCGAAGACTTCGACGGTACTGAACTAAAATATGGGCTGACAGCTGAATCAGGCTTCTCTGGTGCAGAAAGTGGGACTGCAGTCTTTAGTGAATCCGTTAGCATTACTAGCTCACAAGCCTTATGTGTTTACCATGTGATGGATATCGTGGGGGCGGGTAGTGGAGGGCGTAATTTTAATATCTCCATAACTGATCCAAGTACAGATGTTTCGGCAAGTGTGTCGGTAATCACGAACACTAATCAGGCTCCGGCCGGTCCAGGCACAATTGATATGGATGCGAGCATAGACCGGCCTTGGTTCAACACCAACTGGGCTTATCGCAAAGTCATCAGCACCAACCCTGCCGACGTAATCGGTTCGGATGATCATTATATGTTCCCATTAGCAATTAGTATTACTGATAGCGATCTGCTAGCAGCTGCCTTAGCGAATGGTGATGATATATTTTTCACAAATACCTATGGGACAAAACTATCCCATGAGATTGAAACATATAATAGCGGCACTGGGGCACTAGCAGTGTGGATCAAAGTACCTCATCTTTATTACAACACAGCCACCCCGATTGTAATGTACTACGGCAATAGTGGCGCCGCTAATCAAGAAGATATGGATGGCACCTGGGGGCTGGAGTATGAGGCTGTGTACCACATGGTCGACTATAATGATTCCTCCGGTAACGGAAGACATGGAACTGTGTTTGATGGCTCTTATATCACGAATAGCACAGGCGTCTTCGGGGGTGCAAAGTTCTTTAATTATCCGAACCCCAGCGGAGACCCAACCATTGACCTCGGTACCTGGGGGTTCGGCGGTCAAACGATGACAGTGCAATCTTGGTTGAATCCAGATCAGTATGCAGTTAACTCATCAAGCTACTCAGGAGACCGCAGAGTGTTTATCAAAGCCAGTACAGACCTTGATGAGAACTCTGTTTGGTACATTTCCATGGGTCATGGTACTAACGAGGATCAACTAAGACACCGTGTAAACGTAGGTTCTGACATAAATCTAGGAACTGTAGAGCAAGAACCAGCATCACCAATTGTGCCTTTAAATACTTGGTCAATGAGCTCATATACCTATGATGGGACAACCTTTGCCTCAAACTACAACGGTACGACCTATACATCCCAACCGCTATCTGGAAACCTATACAACACGTCGCCTCAGCCGATGGCGATTGGTAACAGTCCAACATCAATTGGTACTGACAGACGTCCATTCTTAGGAGCACTAGATGAAATTAGAATTCTAAATATCGCCCGAAGCGAAGACTGGCTTAACACCGAGTACAACAACATCTTTTCGATGGGAACATTTATTATGGCTGGGCCAGAAGATCCACTGAATGCCCTGCCAGCAGTTAATTCGGTCAGCTTGAATGCTGGCAATAATATTAGCCTAACGGAAAATACAACAACCTTAATTAATATTACCGCACAAGTTTCCGATGCTGATGGCTTTAGCGATATTGCTTCCAGTAGTGTAGTAGTGTATCGCTCAGGAGTAGGTGCTAGTTGCAGTGCTGATGAGCGTAATTGTTACACTAACAGCTGCAGCTTAATTAACTGCTCAGGTAATAGTTGTGATGTAAGCTGCAGCGTCAATATTCACTATTTCGCCGATCGCACTGATAGTGCTACTTATGCTAGCGAATATTGGCAGGCTAGGGTGAGTGCGGTAGATGCAAGTGCAGCTTCTGCTCAGGCAACTTCACCAATCGATACAACAGAGGTGAATACTTTATTGGCCTTGGAGGTCCAAGGCAATATTGCTTATGGCAATCTTGATCCCGGCAATGATACAGGTCTTACTAACTCAATTATTACAGTGGAGAACACTGGAAATTCTCAGATAGATATTGATGTTTCAGGAAGTAATTTATGTACTGATTATCCCACATGTAGTGGGGGAGTAATTCCGGTTGGAAATCAAGAGTTTGATATTTCGCCATTTGCCTATGGAGGAGGCATAACCCTCTCCTCAATTGCCACCCAGGCAAGTTATCCAATTAATGTGGCTGTCAATAGCTCTACCCCGGAAACAGAGCTGATGTACTGGGGGATATCGATCCCTATTGGGATTCCCTCAGGAGCTTATACTGGAGTAAATACTCTAATAGCAGTAGAGTATTAGTCCTCAACATCGACAGCTACACCCTAATCCCGTAAACTATATTGGAGATTATTTGCCATCAATGAAGTGAATCGATTTAACGCAATTTTGCCCGCAAAAATAAAAAACAGCAGAGTGTCGGTTCTTGCCGTATTTGCTGTACTTACCCTTATATATGCGTTGATATACATTCTTTTTTTTGCCTCCTATTCCATATTTAATAGTCAAGAAGCTGCCGCCGCCGCTCCTGCTTGGTATGACGCGAATTGGAGTCATCGCGTAAGCCTCACAATTCCAGCGGGGAAAATAAGTGGTAATGTGACAAATTTCCCGATACATGTTGACTATACCAACGTAAGTTTACAGACAAACCCCCAAGCAGACGGTGACGACATAATGTTTGTTGATCATAATGGAGCGGGGGTAAAGCTAAGTCATGAACTAATCAGTTTTGATCAAGCCACAGGAGCTTTACAAGCATGGGTGGAGGTACCGACGATTTATAGTGCTACAGATACTACTATTTATCTTTATTACGGAAATCCTAGCGCTTCAGCCCAGGAAGATCCTGCAGCCACATTTAATGCTTTCCAAGGAGTCTGGCACCTTGATGAAAACGTGGCCCTCTTTGGTCCTGATACCCCCGGTGTTTATCAGGATTCAACCGGTAAAAGCAATGCTGGTAACCGCTACTACACTACAAACACTAGTGGGGTTTTTGGCCCGGGTGCGCAGTTTAGAGGAGATGATGGTAGCCAAATTACTGTGCCTAGCTCAAGTTCTATACAGTTAGATGCGAATGATTTTTTTATTAGCTTTTGGGCGAGGCTAGATTCAACGTATGGCACACCACAAGTAGTTAATCCACCTAACACCCTCTTTAACAAAGGGGCAGCCACTTCGGGTAACTATAACTGGATTGAACTTTTTTTCGAGACGGACCGAGTTAGGGTAAGAGAACTAGATAACGGCTCAACGGGAAGAGGTCCATCGTATTCTTTTGATAATTTCGACTGGCATCATTTTGCCGTGCGGCATAATGCAACAGGAGGTTGGATTACAACGACTATTTATATTGATGGCGTTGCTGCTTGGAGTTATACCGATACTGCAAATAATACCGGTTTAAATAATTCCAATGGGTCCAATCTTTTGATTGGAGGAAGAGGTTCGACAAGACATTTTTACGGTGACATGGATGAGTTTAGGATCGCGAGGGGAGCTACTGGAAGTGTAGGGCTTGCTTGGTTTGAGGCTGAGTACGCCAGTGGGGCGGATCCTACGTTTGTTGGTTACGGGGAACCGGAGGTGCCTGGCGATCTCAACTCAGTGTTGGTAACTTCAGCGAATTTCTTACCCAAGGATTTCGACATCCCCACTGCGAATGCTTTCTTTGGTACGTTATCGGTTTATGATCAATTCGATGGGCGCAATATTGAAAGTCTTATGCTTACTAATACGCAGGCGAGCAGTATCAACAACATCTTTGAGAATTTTCGCGCTTACTATGAATATGATAATACGGCACCCTATGATTGCGAAGGTATCACTTACAATGGGACAGAGCCGCTCTATGCTACAGCAAGTGTTTTGACAAACGACTATACTTTTACAGGCTCACAACCAATTTATAATAACCAAGCGTTCTGTTTACACTTTGTCGGTGATGTGGTGGAGCCAGACGCCGTCGGAGGAAATCCTCCAGATGTGCCATATAACTTTGAAGTGGTAGATTTAGACAATGATATATCTTTTTCACAGGGCTCAATCAACTTAGGAGGCTCCAATGGCGCGCTGACTAACGGCTACTTTGAGTATCAGACACCAACTGTTAATGTTTCCGCGATTGGTACTGAAGGCACGATCGAAGCAGGGAATGCATTGTACACAGGAGGCGCATTTGTATTTAGCATGAACATGCAGTCGGCGAATATTACGAGCATTGGAATGAGTCAGAATGGTTCAATTGACGCTTATACCCAGTTCAGTGAAGTACGTGCATATTATGAATATGACACTACTGCGCCATATGACTGTACCTCCGAGAGCTTTAATGGCACAGAACTAAAGTATGGAAACACCGCTAACTTCAACCCCGATAGCCCGGTGGTGGGGAATACTTATCAACTTTCCGGCACAACCGCCATAGTCGATCCCACCCAGTCGATGTGTTTATATATCGTAGTAAATAATAATTACCCAGGAGCGGCGAATACAGATTTTAATTTTGCAATTCTTAACCCTTCCAGCGATGTAATAGCCTCACAGAATGTTGAGCCACTAGGTACGATTAGCCCTAATGATGCTACGGGGGGGACAGTTTTGGGTACGCCCAAGGGTGACGGTCCTGCTTGGTTCAATGGGAATTGGGGCTACCGTAAAGAAGTGTATACGGAAGCTGCCGACGTAGTCGGCAGCGCAGATTTTTATATGTTCCCCGTCCCTGTGCGACTTACCGATACTGATCTACAAGCCGCACAGGCCGATGCCGATGATATTTTCTTTACAAATAAGTTTGGCACGAAGTTGCCACACGAAATTGAGCACTTCGATTCAGCAACTGGGGAATTAATGGCTTGGGTGGAGATTCCCCATTTATACAACAGTATCGATACTTCCTTCTATATGTACTATGGAAACTCAACTGCCGGGAATCAAGAGGATGTTGCTTCTACTTGGGATAATGACTTTGAGATGGTACAGCACCTTAATCAGAATATTAGCGGCGGTCAGACTGCGGTCGATTCAACAGGGAATGGACATGACTCGACTTTTTATACTGGAACAGGTTCTACAGTAGATGCAGTGCTTGGGCCAGGCTTCAATGCCCCAACACAGAGCACAACTGTTAATCTGGATGCTACCCCGGCTGGGAGTTTAGATCCAACTAGTAATTTTACTGTCGGGCTTTGGTTTAGAACAGGAGGGACCCTTCCTTCTGATTGTGGGGATATTGTACATAAGTATCGCTCGATTGCATTCTATCCTGGGGAGGAGCTGCAGTACGAAATAGAGTGTAGTGGGACAGGATTTAACTTTAGATATATTACAGCTGCTGCTTCATATAACGTTGCCCCAACTCCCAACACCTGGTATTACCTAGTCGGCGTGAGGAATGGTACAAATGTACAATTTTATGTAAACGGCACAAACACAAATGTTACGCCTAATACTTACTCTGGGGCCGCCTGGACAGCAAATGATGGTGTGGATTTTGAAATTGCAGGCCCAACAGCATTAAATAATTTTTCTGCTATCGGGCAGTTCGATGAAGTGCGCTTTTCGAGTATCGCACGATCCGCAGAATGGATAGAAACGG
>CAYUPY010000032.1:0-4575 GCA_964446595.1 uncultured Candidatus Saccharibacteria bacterium
TTTGTTTGCTGTAAGTCTTAAAGCAACTGTAGCGGAAAAAATCAGAGCCATGATCTTTAGGATTCTATGTCGTTGGTATCGATCCAATAGACGACCAAACAAGTAGGCTAAAGCTATAGAGACTACTATGGATAAAGAAAAAAGCAACCCAATTTGTGAGTAAGAGCTCGACAAACCTAAAAACAGGATGAGCCCCCAGACAACATCTGCCCTCATCATCAGCTCGTTTAGAAAGTCTAAACGTAATACTTGGGAAACGCTTTTCTGCTTTAGTCTATCTAAGTTAAGTCTTAAGTCTAAATCAAACTTGATGTTATCGATTTTACTTAGCAGAAATAGGCTACTCATAAGCAATAAAGAAGCAAGAATTGCCAGGAAGGCGAAACCGAAAGTCTCTATTATTAACCCTGCAACTATTGGACTCAATGCTGCTGTGGGAATCAAGATCATTTCTTGCAGGCTAACTTGTTTTCCTCTCTCTTTTGTGGAAGTGTAAGTGCTGAATAACATGTATATCGGTAAATGATAAAACGCCTTGGCGACAAAAAAGGTCAGCAACCACATCAAAATTAGAACGCTTTCTTGCGAAAAATAGTATAGAACAGCAGGCAGTGCTGAGAGCGAAAACAATATGATTGCAATTTTCAGGGATTGTCTGGTACCAAGCTTTCCTATTCTGCTGGCGAAAAAAAAGTAAGCACTGACTGTAGTAAATACCCCGTTGCAAATGGAATTATCGCCAGCAGGAGGCTATCAAACTCCTCATAAAAGTATAAAACACCAAAAACTCCGACAACCGTCAGAAAAAAAAACTGTATAAAGCTCTAACTAGAATGACATAGAGCAATTTTGTTTTAGTAGAAATTACTGCCTTCACTTCGTTATTCTACAGAAAATTACAATAACATAAAAGTTAAAGCTTGTTTTGTATAGTAATCCTAATGAACAACTCCAATATTTCTACCCCAGCTGAAAACATCACTCGGCTGTTGGGGCAAAGGTTTTTATCGCAACCTTTGGGCAATACTCACTAGGCTCTTCTAGACCAGAAAAAAGCAAACAAAGGCGGCAAGTGGGAGCTACAAGCGTATTATCCAGGCACACTACACTTCAAAATGGAGCAAGCTGGCAAACCTAGCCGAATTAATACCCTCAGGGCATTGAGGGTGCTGCGGTAGAGGAGCCTTTTGTTGTGCTACACTTTCCAATGACTATTGACCGCATACCTTACACCTACGAGCTAACTAACGGACCCAAAGAGCTGCTATTCTTTGGCTCGCAGCATTTAACCGACCCTAGTTCGGTGATGTTTGAACAGTTAAGGACGATGTTCTTAGAGTTTAAACCAGAGCTTGTGCTGATCGGTGACAGAAAAGAAACAACACCTGAAGAAAGAGAGGCATTTGAAAAACAAGTCCTTGAACTAACACCCGACAAGCTGATACACAATCACGCCGACATTGGGTTTACAGTAAAGTTGGCGCTGGACCACAAAATACCATGGATCCCTGGTCGCCCTACCGATAAACAAAAATTCGCCTACCTGCTAGAGAACGGCTATAAACCAGAGCACGTATTTGCATACAGATTAATGCGGATTGTGATTCAGTATCGCAACTCTCAAGATCCCTCATGGCCAGCTTTTTTCGAATATGCCAAAGGATTTTTAACTAGGTTTGAAGCAAATACCAATTGGGAAGGGTTCGACTATTCTGTGGAAAACTTTCTAGCAATAATTAATGCTTTATTTGCAAAAAACTTCACGCTGGACTCATTGCTAAATCTACCAGAAATCGAAGCCTACGCTTTGCCAGATAATAAACCGCCAGGTTGGGAGCATCCCTCCCCCCTAAACGAAATCGGTAACCTTACCTGGCAGTACGACGACATGGTAGTAGTGCAAAAGATAAATCAACAATTTCAAAATTACAATAAAATATTCATTCTATTTGGTTACAGCCACGCCAGCGCACAGGAACCTGCTTTGCGGGAGTTAATGAAGCGTCTTAATAATAGAAACTAGCTAACTCAAGGGTTTACTTTTGGCGGCGCTTCCACCAGCCGAAAAAGATCAGTAGCGCCGCTAGCGCAGCAAAAGATGCTCCGCAGAGTAATACCAATCCATTTGAGGAGCTATTTTCAGGCTCTTCTTCCCCAGCCACGGGAATGTCGCTACTGCTGGCGGATGTAGAAAATGATGATGTGGAAAAGGACGTTGTACTAGTGCTACTTGAGCCCAAAGTTAACGTTAGTTCAAATTCATCCTCGGTTTCAACTTCAATCGTCTTTTGTACAACCTGGTTTGCATAGCTAATTTCTACAATGTATTCACCGATGCTAACTTTTTCAAACAGCACTATCCCTTCTGCATCAGTCTCGGCGGCAAGATCCAGCTTTTGGATAATTACTAATGCGCCTTCCAAGGGATTGCCATTTTCATCAACCACTTTTAGAGTTAAATCAAATTTGGCCTTAGATTCAGAACTAGTTGCACTCGAACTAGAAGAGCTTCCTGGTCCGTAATAGATTGGCAGTGTAGGTTCTGGTGAAGGCTCAGGGTTAGGTTGCGGTGCTGGGTTAGCAGGGTTTGCAGTCGTTCTAGCAGTGAATCCCTCCCACTCACTAAAACCAGATGTAGCAACCGCCTGTACCTCGATTTCGTAGGTAGTGTTGCCTTGCAGACCAGTGAGCGTTATCTGAGAAGCTGTTGCCGACCTGGTCAGCCAATTACTATTTCCCTGTTTGCGATATCTTACGTTATATGAGCCAGGTGTAGCGGAGGTGCCTGTAAACTCCCAGTCAGGTGTAAGGGTGGAATTGGTCCGCGTGGTTGATTGATTAAAACCAGTGTAGGTAAAGTTAATGAACTTAGGGTAATCCGCTGTAGCCTCAACCCAAGTATTGGTAAAGTCCCAACTATTCAAAGGAGCATTGGTTGAATTATTCAGAAAGTAAGCTGGTTGTGAATTACCTGTGTTGATTGAAGTATACGAGTCATCATCAGTCGAGGAAATCACACTAGTACAACCACAGCTGTAAATATCAATGTATAAACCACTGACGACATTTGAATGCGAATAACCCATCAGCCCCGCTTGTGAGCCGGTTAGGGCAGCGGTATAGGTATTTGCAGCAAATGAGTTGGTGATTGAACTAGTCTCAGCATAGCCGACTAGTCCTCCAATATTAGCACCGCCACCAGGTGTGATCTCTCCTGCAGAATAAGAGTTAGATAAGGTAGCCTGAACTGAACTACTATTATCCACCATAGTGCCAACCAAACCTCCCGAAGATCCACCACTAAAGCTCAAAGTGCCACTAACAGACGCATTTCTGATGTCAGAAGCTTCATTGTAGCCCACAATTCCCCCGCTAAACTGCCCTGCAGAGGTTAAGGTGCCTGTAAACTCTATCTTGTCTAATTCTGAGCGATCGGCAATTAAGCCCACCACACCTCCTGCCCAGCCGCCAGTACTGTTAATCGCTGTGTTGCTGGTAAAGTTTGTTAAGGTTGCGCCGTTTGTAAACTGTGCAGCAATCGACCCCACAAACGCGCTCCCTGTGATGCTTCCGCCTCTAAAGTGGACGTCATAAATTGTGGAACCTGCTGCCAAAGCGAACACTCCAACATTGCCCCCACCAGTTCTATTGATGTAAATGTCGTTTATGGTGTAATTTTGTCCATCTAAAGAACCTACAAATATTGTGATTGGTTCAAAACCAAGTCCACCATTCCAAGAAGTTGTACCTGAGCAATCAATATCGTTTTCTAATCTATAATTCAGCCAAAACTCATCGCCTATTTCCTGCAGGTGGCCACATGTTGTGATCTGATAAGGATCCGCCAAGCTCCCAGTACCCGCTCCGGAAAAAGCATATACCGGCTCCTGAACTAACAAACTCCCCACCAACAATAAACCAACTGAAAACACTGTACCTAAAACTACTTTAGTTATTCTATTCATTCGAAAAATTTTTAAATTAGAAAGTACTAAATTTTATAGAGTTCTGGGGGCGACTGCAATCAGGTCATTTTTTGCTAAGAGCACTTTAATCTTTGGCTCGCCTATAGCCTCTTTATGTAGTGAATTTGCGCTATCGGTTTTGGTATTTCCACAGGGAGGGTTGGGATCCGTGTAAAACCTTCTTTTAAATAGAATATGTTTGCGGCTACATGCTTGCTGGAAGTAGAGAGATACAATTCCAAAAAGTGGTTGGCAATCGCATGTTCGGTAAGTGTTTTTAAAAGAACTTGTGCCACTCCTTTGCCTCTGTAGTCTGGGGCAACAGCCATTCTTTTTACGTATGCTTTGCCCTGGTAGTCTTTTAGTCCTACCGTACCAATCACTCTCCCTTCTACCGACGCTACCCAAAAGCTACCTCCATCAACATGATAAAACTTTTCAATGTCATCCAGGTCCGGCCTTGAAATGCCCACTTTCCCAAACTCGCCTTCTAAGATTTTCAACAAAAAACTGGTCACTTCTTTGCCCATTCCTGCCTCGTAGGTAAGGATTTCCATGGGTTTTCAATATTTTATCCAAAAATATTAGCACAAGCGAAATCTTATCAAGT
>CAYUPY010000032.1:4585-15897 GCA_964446595.1 uncultured Candidatus Saccharibacteria bacterium
AAATTTCAAACACATGCCGTCCCTGAAGTTGCTTAGTGTGTCGCTGGAGTATAAAATAATTCCCGATGCGGCGATTGATGTGGTTTTTGAACAGCGGGAAGGCAGTTTGTTTAATCCTGTTATCTCTGCGCCTTTTTCGAAGTTGCTAGGAATTAAGCTGTCACCAGATTCACGGTGTTTGGGAATTAGGTTTTATTACCAGATGACTGAGTTGTCGTAACCAGTACAACCTGCTTGGCTAATGCTTTTGTAAGGTGCTCACTCAGTTCGAATATCCTTGGTAAAAGAGTTGGAGGGATAATGGCTGGCGTAGCTCCGTTATGCAGATTCACGATCAAAGAACTGTTGCTGCGCCTTTCATAACCTCCAAAGTGATGAATGGAAAGTTTATGATCCGCCATCATTTCAAACTGCACGACGTATCTAATGGCCGTACGCATGGGAATATTTTTCTCTTCCATACTGGTCGCTACCGTTTCAACATGCTGTTGCAAAATTAGTGCGTGTGATAATTGAGTAAAGTAGACATTGAAAGAGTGAATTAGCTCTTCTGTAAGCATATCCCAACGCGCTGCTGCTCTTTCTATATTTAGTTGCCAAGCTTCTGAGTAAGTCTGTGCTGCTTGTTTGGCAATTAAGGGAAAGATACGTTGTTTACCATTGTGTATTACAGTAAAGTCAGAAAGTGAATTAAATTTAATTTGTGCTATAACTTCTTCATAGCTTTCGCCAATAAAAACTTGTCGTCCCTGGCGGCCCACTGGATGCTTTACAACTACTAAACCTCTACCAAGGCTTTTGATACATTGAAAGTTTTCCGGAGTTAAACCTTGAATGGTGAATGGGATAAAATCTGCTAACCCTGCATTCACAAAAAGCTCGTAAGTTAATTGTTTGTTATTTAAAATGTGTTCAAGATATACAACGTTATTTAGCAGCTGGCGGAGGGCAAGTTGTATACTGTTATCTTTTTGCTTGGAATCTTTGGGATTTGAGAAGAATCTTTTGATTGACGGTGGTAGCGGAAAAGGAAAATCTATCTGATTTAAATGAACTTCAGTTCGCTGCCATATTTGTTCATATTTTTCTAAACTTTTTCGCATGTCGCTTTCTAAGCTACCATTACCATATCCCTCCTCTAAAATAATTGTGGGATCATAGAGGGACAATAAATTATAGAAATCAGTGAGTGTAAGTCCTAGCTGAGTTGCTCCTGCTAAGCCGCTTTCAATGCCGTTTACTTCAAATACAACTAGCTTGTCCGTAGAAGGTTCATAACCAATATCAAACCCTAGATTACCCATCAATATTGGTATTTCAGCAGTATTTTCTCGGCTTACTTCATTATAATTTAACCTCAACATACAGTGATCAAAATGATCAGTATTATATAATGTTGCTATTTGATGATGCAATCCTCATTACTTTGCCCTATTATGGATTATGGAGTATTGCAACATTTCAAGTCATGGCATCCGGCTGCGACTAACACAAGGTGTTTTAAGTACGATAGCGGCAGTATGGGCCGCAGCTCTTTTTCTTTTAATAGAAAGAGGTGAAATGCATGGTTTATTGCTGACTTTTACCTTTTTTGCCACACTTAGCGCCGCAATAGGATTCTTACAGGCTAAGCTAAAGTTTTGTGTGGCCTTTAGTTTTCTACAATTAAAAGAGCTGAATGAAAAAGGGCAGCTTGAGCAAGCCGATCCTCAGTACAGACGGGAATATTTGATTTACTCAATTAGAATCCTGCTATACGCGCTAGCAATAGCAGTAGTCACCACGGTTGTTGTTCATCTACTTAAAATATACTTCTGATTGACATAATCCTTACAGAAGGCTATCATCTCTTATATACAATATATAGCTGCTGATATTGTTTTAAATCCTATTTCTTCAATCTAAAAAATGAAGCAATTAGACAGGTTCTTCTTTAATATTTTTGTGGCTATGGGTATAGTCACTACGGCAGCATTTACTATGTGGTGGTTTTTAGATGATCACCTTCCTCAAAATTTTGACGGTGCAACCCCTATTCTAGATATCTTTTTGTTTGTCCTTTTAACATATGTTGTTTTTCATGACATTATTAAACAAGTACTCTTTTGGATCGTTGCCAGTCATATTAAACCTCAGCAGACACCAAAACCAAGGCCAGGGCTTAAAGTTGCTTTTATTACAACCTTTGTGCCAGGTAGTGAATCTCATGATTTACTGCATAAAATTTTGCCAGCCATGGTTGCGGCCAGTTATAAACACGATACCTGGCTGCTAGACGAAGGCAACGACAAAGAATGCCAAGAAATTTGTAAAAAGTACGGTGTTAACTATTTCACTAGATTTGATAAGGAGCACTACAATCAGCCAGAAGGCAAATTTGCCAGTAAAACAAAGGGTGGAAATCACAACGCTTGGTATGATGCTGAAGGCTACAAGTACGATATTGTGGCACAAATTGATACTGATTTCGTTCCCAAACGTAATTTCTTAACTAGAACTCTGGGTTACTTTAACGACCCCGATGTGGCGTTTGTGGGTACCCCTCAAATTTACGGAAATACAGATTCATTTATTGCTAGAGGTGCGGCTCAGCAGACATATAATTTCTACGGACCAATTTTAAGAGGTCTGGCAAATATTGATATGACATTCATGATAGGGGCCAATCATTTGGTGTGCGTAAGTGCTCTAAAAGATATTGATTACTACAACGCGCATCTTACCGAAGATTTGATTACAGGGATGGAACTACATGCTCGCAAATGGAAAAGTAAATACGTACACGAAGCTCTGGCAATCGGGGAAGGCCCATCAACTTGGACTTCTTACTTTAACCAGCAAATGCGGTGGGCCTTCGGCTGTATGGATATCCTTTTTCATCATACAGGTAGGCTAGTAAAACAAATGCGCAGCAGACATCGAATTATCTACTTGCTAATGCAGCAGCATTATTTTACCGGTCTAGCAATGGCTATCGGAATCTTGCTAATTACCTTATATGCTTTGTTTGGAATTTCACCAGTTAACATAGATCTTGTGCAATTATTGCAAATCTATATTCCGCTTTTGATTTGGCATTCAATAATCAACTTTTGGATGCAAAAGTACTTTGTGAATCCTAAAGAGGAAAGTGGGCTTCTAATCGCCGGCAGAGTAGTTAGCATAGCTGTTTGGCCCATTTATTTCCTAGCATTTATCGGGGTATTAAGAAGAAAAAGATTAGTTTTTAAAGTTACCCCAAAAGGGAACGGTCATAAATTGACTGACCCGATGGGCGTATTCTTGCCTCAACTATTTATTGTGATTCTAATGGGATTCAATCTAGTTATGGCAGGGCTAAACAACAATACTGGTATCGTGATGATCTTTTGGATGGTTATAACAGGAGGAGCATTCGCAGGGATCGTGTTGAGCCTATTTATGCCGAAATTCCTTTACTTAGTAAAAAGCCTGGCAATCTCACTATATATAAAGTTAAGAGAAATAGTAGGGCTTAGACCGCTTGAGCTTGGTTCAAAGAACGTCTAGATTTATTTCCCCAAAAAGAATATGCTAGTATATAGGAAACTATATACAAATACTTTACCCTTTTAAAGACTTAAGCCTATGCTAGAGCTAAAGATAAAAAAGCTCTCCGACTGCACTTTCTCGGTAATTATCAGTCTTTACGATAAGGTTGTGAGTAAGCGGGTAGTAACAACTAGTGATAACCTTGAAATTTCAGAAAAAGTAGAGTACCTCTTAAAAGGGAACAATGAGGTACTCTCTTACTTTCTTTGCGAAGCTGAAGACGAAAACTCGCCATCTTGATAAAGCTCTTAAGCTACAGCTGCTTCTAATTGTGAAATTTCTATCTTTTTCATCTTTAACATAGCTTCGTTTGCTTTCTGTGCTTTTTCGGCGTCTGGATGTTGAAGAAGCTCCATTAACCTAGTGGGAATAATTTGCCAAGATACACCAAATTGATCTTTAAGCCATCCGCACATTGATTCTTTACCACCTGCTTCTAAGAAGGCGTGCCAGTACTTATCTACTTCTTCCTGATCCTGGCAACTTACAAACAAAGAGATGGCATCGTTAAAGCCAAAATCATGTTCTACCATGCCAGAATCCATCGCGTAGAAAACTCTGTCTGCAAGTGTAAAGCTGCCCCACATAATTGCCGTATCCACACCGTTGACTGACTCAGCAAATGGAACTACCTCATCTACGCTGGAGTTTGGGAACAGGTCAGCATAAAACTCCAGCGCTGCTTTTGCCTTGCCAAAATTTTTGTTGGTGAACAAAAAGCTAGGTGTTACTTTTTCGCCTTCTTTACCATCTTCCCGCATCGCAATCTGCCAAGTCATACCGAACCTATCCTGCACCCAGCCGTAATATTCACTCCAATCGTATTTTTGTAGTTCCATCAATACCTCTCCATCTTTGCTTAAACCCTCCCAGTATTTATCTGCGTTTTCACGTGTCGTTTCCACAAAAAATGAGATCGAAGGGTTCATTTCATCGTGTTCACCTGCATCAAAAGCATCAATCATTAGTCCTCCAATCTTAAACTCGGCCGACATAACTTTTCCGCCTAGATCAGGTACTTCAGCGGGATATTCTTGCAGAGAAACTAATTCAAAATCTACGAAAGTTTCTTGATAACAGTTAATTGCTTCTTCAGCATTTCCCAGGAACCAAAGAAATGGAGTGATTTTTTGCATAGATTTTAGTTGCTCAGTTAATCATTTATCTTAGCAGAGAAAATGATAGAATTTAGCCGCATGATTGAATTATTACTAGCGATAGCAGTTTTTCTGCTCATCCCTATTTGCATTATCGTATTTAAGCTCAAACTGGTAACTAGTGCGGCGATTGGCGTGGTGTTTACGTTGTTAGTTGTGGTACTGCAATGGAACGTTGGTATGGATGGGCTGATAACGAGCGCAACTAGTGGCGGCGCAACCACTCTGGAAATCTTGCTTATTTTGCTGGGTGCTTTGATTTTAATCGAAAATAGCAAGGCGGCAGGGACCTTCACTACTTGGGAACAAGAGCTGGGTAAGATTTTTACTGATAGGGTTGCACTCACCTTGGTGTTCGCTTTCTTTTTGAGTAGCCTGTTGGAAGGCATAGCAGGCTTTGGTACTCCGGTGGCAATAATCGCCCCGATTTTGGTAGGACTGGGCTACAAACCGCTAAAAGCACTTACCTTGGCATTGCTGGGAAACAGTACCGCTGTTACTTTTGGTGCGTTAGGTACGCCTTTGCTGGTGGGTATTGGACAAGGTGCGGCAGTAGCGGATGGTGCTATTTTGCGGGAGGTTGCTTTGCTGGCGGTGATATTTCACGCTATTGCCGCGTTTGTGATAGTCTACGCTATTTCTAAGTTAGCAGCAGAAGACTTGCCGAGCGCAAATGGCGTTTGGAAAGTGAGTGTTACTGCCGCGGCTGCGTTCGCAGCCGCGTATCTAATCAGTGTGCTTGTCCTGCCGCTAGAACTGGTTTCGGTGGCTACGAGTTTGCTGGGGTTGGGACTGTTCACGCTCGGTTATTCTTTGCAAAACAGCTCGCAGCAGTTGGCCACAGTGAACTTCAAGCAGCTCGTATTTTCTAGCACCCCGATTCTGCTTGTAATTGCTGCTTTACTGGTTTTGCGATTCCTGTTGCTGCCTCTAGCTGGAAGGTCGATATTTACTAGCCCTGGTGCGGCGATTGTCCTGGCTGGACTGCTGATAGTTCTTTTCACGCGGAAAAAAGGCGCAAAAGTGGACTGGAAGCAGATTTTTGGCAAATTAATTAAACCAGGCTTAACACTATTGTGCGTGGTGGTGATGGCTCAGCTGATAATCAATTCTGGCTCAAATTCGAGCGGCCTAGAAGGCATTCCCGAAGTGCTGGCGGCAAATTTAGTGTGGTTAGGTGATTTTTATCCGCTTGTTTCTGGTGTGTTGGCATTGGCTGGGACCTTTGTATCCGGTAGTGCAACAGTTTCTAACTTACTCTTCTCGGGTCTACAGTTAACCACCGCCCAAACGATCGGGCTTTCCTCAGTGGCGATTTTGGCTATCCAAGCGTTTGCCAGCGCCGTTGCCAATCCAGTTGCGTTAACGAATATTGCTGCTGGTCAAGCAACCGTCGACGTGCCAGAAGGTCAAGAAAGTAAAGTGTTAGCAGCAACGATCAAAGTGGTACTGCTCGCGATTGCAATTGCTAGCGTGCTAGTTGTGTTCTATGAACTAATTGCTTAAGCCCCTCGCAGCACTTGCAAGTTATCATCTACACATTGCTCAAAACTGATTGGTTTATGCTTCGTCAGCTTTTCAAAATCATTGCTGGCGTGGTCCGCTTTACCTAACCTAGCCACGGTATACAAAGCCAGCATTATAAACGCAAAGTCAAACTTTACGCCGCTTCGTACTTTGCGGTACAAGAAAGCTAGCGGATTTGGGCTCTTGTAGGTGATGGTTGTGCCTAGTTTTTGCGAGAGAATCTCGGCAATTTCGCTGTAGCTGAAGGATTCGCTGCCGGTAATTTCGTAGGCTTTGTTTAGGTGTTCGTCCTTTTCGGCTAGGACTTTGGCGATAACGGTGCCGATGTCTCTTACATCTACAAAATTGGTTTTACCCTGACCTGCCGGTACATAGATTTCTCCCGCATGGATTTCTTTTAGATGTGTAGTTGTTAAGTTCTGCATAAAAAAGCTTGGTCTCACAAAAGTGTAGGGTAGGCCTACTTCCTGAATGTATTTTTCGATCTTGTGGTGGGGTGTAAAAGAGTTGTTTTCTGCACCTTGCAGCGATAAAAACACAATCTGCTCCACGCCTACAGCTTTGCATTCGTCAATAAATGGATGAAAGTATTTTTTTACATTGGCCAGTGCTGGCGGTCGCATCAAAAATATCTGTTTTATTCCGTTCAAAGCTGCTGCAAAGGTAGTTTGATCAGTAAAGTCTAACTTTCTTACCTCTACATCTTGATTAGCTCGCGGATTGTATGAACCAACCATGTACGGAACGCCCAGCGCTTGTAATTCTTTAACCACGCAACTGCCAACGTTGCCCTCCGCCCCGGTAATTAAGATAGTGTGCCTATTGGTTATACTTTCCATTAAGATTTTGGTTAATTATTTCTAAATTATTTATGATGTCCTGTAGTGCAGTTTGACCAACGCCCTCGTACATGAACTGCATTTCCTGGCTTCTTTGCAGGTTTATCTTATTTAGTATGCTTTTGCCCTCTGGAGACAGTCTGATGTACCAGTTTCGCTTATCTGAGTCCGATTGTTCCTTTAAAACCAATCCTTTTTCTTGCAATACGCTGATAATTTGTGAGACTGCACCTTTGGAAGTGTGTTGGCAGTTAACTAAATCTTTAAACTGCAGATCGTCTTTGCCGTACAAACGGAATAGCAACATGGACTGAGTAAAAGTGAGATCGTATTCTTGCAACATGACCTCGATCTGCTGCTGAATGCCAAGTCCTAAATCCAGAACTAGCTCAAAGAATCTGCGCCTCATTTTATCTGTAGGAGTTGAGTTTTTCATTACTTGCCGCCTTTTACGCTGCGGAAAGGGTCAAATTTAATGTTGAAAATTGAGACTCCTAAAGATTTTAGCCGGGATTTTTGTGTCGTCACAAATTCTGGCGAGCCAGCAATATAGAACTTTCCTTGCTTTGCCTTAAGCTTTAGAATGGCTTTTTCGGGAACTTCCTGCTTGCCGGTTAGATACTTCACCTGGAACTGAGAGTTGTTCTGGGCAATTTCATCCAACTCCTGCTTAAACAAAATATCTACATCCGAGCTAAAGTAGTAAAGAGTGATCTTGGGAAGATTTTCAGCCTGCGCAAGCTCTTTCAAGATTGAGCGAAAAGGTGTAATCCCAACACCACCAGCAATAAAAATATACTCTTTTGCAAGGTCTGTAACTTTAAACTTGCCCACTGGCCCCATTGCAACTATTTTGTCACCTGGCTGCATATTAAATAGCTCTCGCTTAAAAGAGCTGGACTTCTCTTCAAAGTATCTGGTAGTGATTCTGATCTCCTGCTCGTGAGGAGCTGAAGAGGGGGAATAGAATCTGATGCTCCCGCGCTCATCGACATTCTCGTGCTTCAAGTTTAGTAGCAAATGTTCACCAGCCTCAATCTTAAAATCTTTGGGAGGGCTAAAATAAAACGACCAAACATTCCCTGCTTCGTGCTCCTTGCGCATGAAGCTAAATTGCTGGCGCCGCAAGATGCGATGAAAATCTGTAATTAAGTGAAGTAGCTCTAACAATTTTTCCATGAACTAATATAATAGTTTAGATTCTAAACAATTATACTGATCCGGCAAAGTATTGTCAAAACAGGCAAATTCCTTAATAGACTATCCAACTCCCGATATTACTGTCACGCCTTCAACAATTGCCTCAAAGAACCCTTCATCTAGGCTTCCTCCACCAGGAATTCTGGCCGGGATATTGTTAAAGTCTACTCGTGCGTTGAAAGCAATCTGGTTAGGTGGGATTGGCTGTGCTGTATTAGGGTCAAAAAGATAAGCGTTTCCTAGAGTAGTGATGTATTCACTAGTCAATAATTCCGTAAACCTTTTTAGTACCTCTGCGTATGCCGGAATATGTTTGTAATAATAATGCATTTCTTGATTGTCGTCTGTGCTTCCCTCCCCTGATAATGCACCAAGAGTGTTCAGTAAGATTGTTGAGTGTGGTGAGAAAATTAATTGATCAATATATCTTAAGATGGTCTCTTTTTCCTCAAAAGCCAGAGTTGATTCAGGAGACATTGCCTGGAAAAGAAAATTTTTTATGCGGAGATAAGTATCTTTTAGTGACCGTGATTCGGGAGAGTCAATGCTATCTAGAAAAACCACCATTGCTGATTCATAACTCGGATTTTGGAATTCACCAAAAAGATCTGAAATAAGTGCTTTCTGCCACAGCTGGTAATTATTTAAATTATAAATTTGCAGATCTTGGGGGTCAGTTTCAGTATTTCTTTCGGCATAAATGAAACCAACACTGTCCTTTCCTGGTTCACCTATAAGTAGGGTCACAGCACTAACTTCTGGATTATCAAGTGATGATTCTATATAAGTGCCGGGAGAAACTTCGGCTAAACAATCAAGTTCGATTAGTGTAATTGGCCACTCTGCTGCCAATTCCGGGTAACTAGACAATAAATTGTTTCGCTGGAAGTATCCTGAAGTGATCAACTTAAATAAAGTGTTTTGATCTAATTTTATATATTTCCTCCCTTCCTCGGTCAAGATTATATGCTGTAGACCATACATACGGCTAGCAATGCCTCTTTCTGTTTCGATGTTATCAAAAGGAACTAGTTCCCCCGATTGCGTGTCTATATAGTGTGAGGAGAGTAAAAGTCCAAGTTTATACTTAAAATTAGAGCTTGAAGTTTGATCTACAAATCTCTCAATAACGTTTTTTAGTGCTTCAAGTGCTTGTTCATCAACTTCTTGGTCCTGGGTTGCTATAGAGAATAGATCTTGATATGTAATTAGTTGCATGTTAGCAACAACATATAAACCGGGAACACCATTTTCATCCACAGCCTCTGTTGGATGTGCTCTACGCAAAGCAGTACCTGTGTAAGGTCGAGCCTCATTTCCAGATGCAATTATATGATTTAGAAGGTCACGGATTCTAGTTGAAGCGGAGAGGATTACTAGCAATTTCAGCCCAGCGAGCAACTCGGGGTTACTTACATTAAGTCTGTTAATAATTTCTTCATTCTCTTGCAGGGCTAACAGTTCTGGTATGTAACTATATTCCTCTCGGGAAGCTATGATTTCATCAATATTTGCTCCATTTTTCTTTAAGATATTACCAAACGCTTCTGCTAATTTGAGCATATCGCCGGATACATAAGCAGAGTGTAAACTACGCAAGGTTTCGATATTATTTTCAGATCCTTCAGGAAATATAGCGGCCCGGAGTGGGTGGATAGGTTCATTCTGCCCCTCAAGCATAACTAAAAGGTAGTAGGAAATGTTATTCAAAAATTTTTCTGGCTCAGGAGTAATGAGATAGCTCATTAAGTCCGCAAATGCCTCATGGATTTCGTGCAAATCAATAAGTAATGGGTTTGCACCTTCTTCCCTCAGGAACAAAATACTCCACATGTCTGTGCTTGGGATCTGTTGTGCTGCCTTAATGTTGTTGATCCCTGCAAGGGTTTCTAAACTGTAGTCTTTACTAGGTAAGTGTTTTTCTTCCAAGCTACGATTTCGAATCCGATCTGTAACTATGTGAGATAACTCGTGGAAGTACGAGCCAAAAGGCCTGCTCTCACGGAAATATATAGTATTCCCATCACGCATAGCATTTATGTTCTGTCCAAATCTGCTTTCAAATTCATTATCTGGAAGGATACTAGTATTTTCAGTATGTTCTATTAGCAGACTTAAATACCAATCTTTATGCTGGTGCTGCTTTAAGTCTAAGCCAACTCTACCAGCATAAAAACCATTAAGGATTAGCATGTATTGTTGGTCAGTCATGCCAAACCTTTCTCTAAAAAGTTCAACTGGGTTGGTATAAGAATCAGGGTCAACCCTGATAGGGGGGGGTCTGGATTATCTGAAAAGGGAATGTAAGAAAGATCAAATGGCTCTTGATCCTCTCTACCTGGTAGTTTTATACTGCTTATCTCTCCCTTTCCTAACATGTATCCTGCATAAACCAGGTTTATCTTTTGTTCACGTTCTATATCTGTTTCGCTATGCACTTCTGTCTCCTCCTCTGCATCTGCCTGGTTGAGAACATTATTAATATTATTCAAGGTAAGTGTAAGCGGTAAGCCCATAGTTAGCATTACGCCTTGTAGAAAGTCTCTTCTTGATATTTCCCCAAGTTCTAAAGTGTTATTTTTAGTATCGTATTTTGCAGAAAGATTAAAAGACTTTTGGTTTGAGGTGGGATTTATAACATGAATAACCATTTCTAGTGAATCTTCACTAGTGTTCGAAAACTCTATTTCCAAACCTGCGTTTAGTATTTCCTGGTATGTGAATCCAGGGTTAATTCGATGGATATTATTGGCCAAAGAACTCTTAATTTTTGCGTTTTAACTGCTCTATATCTAGATCTACTGGACTTTCTGGTCCACCTGCTCTGGGTGTTATGTCTATACTCATGTTTGTATTCCTTTAATAAATAGCAATTAGCCCCAAAATTCTTGGTAAAAATATAATCACCCCAACAACAGCCGCTGCCGTAGCGGTAACTAGCACGGCACCAGCCGCAATATCCCGGGCTGGGCCAGTAGACTCATAGCTGGCGCCTAGATCATCTCGAACTACATTTGCA
>CAYUPY010000033.1:0-14934 GCA_964446595.1 uncultured Candidatus Saccharibacteria bacterium
ACACTACTGTACCTGCCTTTTCTCCTCATTTCAAAAAATTCCGGACAGTCTCAGGGTTAATGTTTAACACTTGTACTTCATCTCCTTCTGGAGTAATAATAATTGATGTATCCGCATCAATGGTTTCTGGTTCTTCATCTAGTTTAGGAAAGGAGCTAGGATAGGAAGTAGGATTTGTCCTATTGTTAAGATTCCCAAAGATGGCAGGGTCCATGTTTAGTTGGATCGCCCCCAACACAATGATGGTCACCAACACACCAAAAATAAACGCCGAAATTATTTGTAATTGTTTGTTTTGTTTCATCATATGGAAATTTACCAGAATGCTGACGTGTACGCAATTGGATGATTTCCCTATAATAGTAATATGTTGATTAGTTTTGGAGTAATAAAGCTGGTAGCTCTTATAATATTGGTTCTGCAGGTGTTACTTGCTTTATTCAATTATCGTAGTGTTTTTAAATCTGCATTGCGTAAAGACTTTTTATTATCTTCTTTCACAAGCCCTGTAGAATTACTGGAGACCTATAGCAGGGTGTATCACCCCTTACAACTTAAGGTAAATGCGGAGATTAGTACACCTGCTGCATGGCAAGGGGATATGTTGTTAATTAATCGTGATTGGGTATACCAACATCGGGCTTTACCCAATATCTGGATACTAAACCTTCTAAGCTCACAAGCTTTTCGGCATAGTATTCCTCGTCTACAAATAGTGCAAAGAGTTCTTTTTGCGGTTACCTTATTTTCCTTATTTCTAAGTACGCAGGAATATGACACTCAGAGGTTGGAGTTTGTGGTAATTGTAACCATAGTATTGCAGCTAGCGGCATTATTAATTGCGTTTTGGATTGGGCTGATTCGTGAAAAAATTAACTCAGGAGTGCTTTTGCTTTCTGCTGATTTATTGAATGCTGATGAAACAGAATTACCGAGAATTAAATATATGTTGGAAAGTTGGAGTGGTTTGGGATGGGTATATCCAATCGAAATGTTAAAGGTGATGGTGAATTTCTTTTCTCCTTTATAAATGAATGGAAATAGTGGGTCTATTCCATAAGCCGGATTCTGTGTTTAAGGTAATTATTTATCTATGCCTCGTTTTCTCGAGTTGCTCCAGGTAGGGGTTGCCAGCAGTCACTCATTACTGAGCGGCCCGGTGGGCTCTTACCCATCACTTTTCCTATAGACAAAAGTGACCTTCCAAATTTGAAAGCACCATTTCACCCTTACCCGCCAAATGCGCAGCATTTGTGCAGGCGGTTTATCTCTGTGGCCCTAATGTTTATCCCTAAGCTTGCGCCCAGCCTCTATTGCGCGATTTTGGCAAGTTTAGCCGTTAAACCGGCAGGTTATAGTCAAAATCGCACCTTCAAGGTACCTATTTCGTTATTATAAATGTACGAAACCAAAATGGAGTCCAGACTTTCCTCTTTGTAGGTGTTCGCCACAAAGCAATTACCTGGAATAGACCCGAAATCAGTATATCACCAACTATGCTATAGGACAACACACTGTGAGTACTTTCAAATCCTTGCAAAATGTGGATAACCTCCTATAATTAGAGTATTTACTTCTACATTTTTACACAATGCGCAAAATTTCCATTTTAACTAGTGCTTTTGCGGTATTGCTGGCTAGTTTGCTATTACCAGCAACTGTGTACGCGCAGATGACTTCGGAGGATGAAATAATTATTGACTCCGTAGTTACAGATAACCTGTACGTGGCAGCTGAAGATTTTACCCTTAACGCGCGGTCGCAGGCTGACGTTGTAGTAGGAGCTCGCAGAATTATCATCAACGGAGATGTTAATGGTAACCTAATTCTAGCCGCTCAAGAGATTGAGATTAACGGCAACGTTACCGGCGATGTGCTTGGAGCCGCAGGTATTATTGTCCTTAATGGTGATGTCACCGGAGACGCACGATTATTTGCTGGACAGGCTTTCGTTAATTCAGAGAATATAAGGGGCGACTTAGTAGTGGCTTCTGGGAGAGCTAGTATTAGCGAAGCTACAAAAGTTGAGCTTAAAAATTTGATTGCAGCCGGAAACACCAGCCTAAATATTATTGATAACCCTACAAGCCTCCCTGAAGTTGTAGGAACTGACTCGCAAGCTGACTACTTTTCGGGTCTTTTTGCCTCTACCGGGATAGTAGCTAGTATTTTAGGGGCCTTTATCTCTTTACTATTTTTAGTAGGTGGTATTGTGGCAAACTACCTGGTGATTCGCTTCTTTCCAACTTTTACCGAACGCACTTTGGTAAAAATGAAAGAAGACGCTTTTACAAGCGTGATGGTTGGTTTAGGGGTATTCGTGGTCTCACCAATAGTTGCTTTCGTACTGTTAATTACCGGTGTCGGATTACCAATTTTGGTGCTATTGTTAGCGCTTGGGTGGCTAGCATACTTATTTAGTATGGCCTATGGTAATTACATTGTAGGACGCATTGCTCTAGAACAACTAAAGTTTGATAGTACTGGGCGGTTGCTTCCACTCGTTGTCGGTACAGCTATCTTTACCATAATCGGATTAGTACCAGTTGTAGGCTGGTTCATTACAGGTATTGGTAGTATTCTGTTGTCCGCCTGGGCTATAGGTGCAATGTTTATGCACAAATGGGACAGTATAAGAGTGAATAATACTAACGTTAACACCACTAAAAAAGCTAGAAAAGGTCGAAATAATACAAAATAAGTAGTCTGAAAGCTATTCTACGCTTGTATCTAAAACTGGGTCATCTTCCGCAATCGCGGAAATGACCTAGTGAATGTAGGAAGCATAGGTGTGGTTACTGGGTTCATACTCCAAATATCTTTCAATCTGCCCCCAAAATCCATAAAATTTTGCTTTGTTTCGATGGATTATTGCTGGGGCGTAAGCAAACAATGGCAGAGAAATTTAACTTCTACCTGTCTAAAGATCAAGAGAGCTTTATAAATGAACAGGCCAGAATAATGGAAATGAGCAAAGCAGAATACCTTAGGAGTCTGATAGACGAAAAAAGGCCTGTTAAATAAGAAGCTAACTACTCCGCAAACAGCGGCTCTAAAGTAGGTAACTCGCCTGTAGCTAAATATTCCAACATCGCCCCACCTCCTGTAGAAACATGGTGAAAGTTTTTAAAGTTGATCTTTAGTGCTTGCATAGCAGCAACTGTGTCACCACCACCTGCTACTTTAAAAGTATCTTTTGGCGCGCTTAGCCCAATATATTCGCCTATTGCTTCTGTGCCACGAGCGAAATTCTCCCACTCAAAAACACCCATAGGTCCATTCCACATGATTGTGCGAGCGCTTTTGATCTGTTCTAGGAAGGCAGCCATGGTGCGCTCGCCAATGTCTAATCCCATCAAGTCGTCAGGAATTTGTTGAGTATCGACTATAATTCTTTCCGTATTTTGGTCAAATTCACGACCGGCAATGTGGTCGATTGGTAAGAAGATCTCACAGTTGTTTTCTTTAGCTGTTGCTAAGATCTGCTTGGCTGTATCTAGTATTTCATCTTGTACTTTAGATTTGCCAACATTTATACCTTGGGCCTTTAAGATGGTATATGCCATAGCTCCACCGATCAAAATTTTGTCCGCTTTGGTGGCTAGGTCTTGTAAAATATCGATTTTAGTATCTAATTTAGCTCCACCAATTACAGCTACGTATGGGTGCTTAGGGTCTTCGCGTAATTGTGTGAGTTGTTCAATTTCACGCACCAGCTGGCGTCCTGCCATTGGAGCATCAAAAGCTTTTGCCAGATCCCAGGTGCTCGCTTGTTGACGATAAGTGGCAAAAGCGTCATTAATGTAATAGTCAGCCAGATCGACTAGCTCTTGAATAAACTCATGTCGCTCTGCCTCGTTATCACTGCCTTCTCGGGCATCAAAGCGAATATTTTCCAGTAAAAGAACCTCTGCATCTTCCATAAAAATAATTGAGTTCTTGGAGTTCTGCATATGTGCAAATTTAATGTGCATATCCAAAATCTTCCCTAGTTCGAAGCGAACTGGCATTAGTGAGAATTCATCGCTGTATTCACCCTCGGGGCGCCCTAGGTGAGCAAGTACTACTACGCGAGCATGTTTTTCTACGAGCTCACGGATAGTGATAGCTGCCCTTTGGACACGGTAATCGCTGGTGATTTCGCCGTTCTCGAGCGGTACATCTAAATCCGCACGTACTAAGACAGTTTTACCGGCAAGGTCTGGCAGTTGGTCGATGTTTCTCAAGGTTCTCATATGGCTATTATATCATTTTTAGGGATAGAAAATGAGCAGTTTGATAGATTTTTGTTGAAGAAGTCATGAAAGAGGGCAGTTAAACCTGCCCTCTTTTTACATTTTACTCGTGAGCTTATGCAAGTTACTAACCGCCAATTTTCATGGCCATTTCTACTAAGCGGTTGGAGTAACCCCATTCGTTGTCATACCAGGCTAGAACCTTTACAAGGTCACCATCAACAACTTTTAACATGGGTAGATCCACAATAGCGGACTCAGGACGTCCTACTATATCTGATGAGACTAGTGGTGAGTCACTAGCAGCAAGAATACCGCGATACTCATCTGAGTTAGCAGCTTTACGGAAAACTTCAGCAACTTCTTCTGCTGTGGTTGGTCTCTCAGTTAAGTAAACTAAGTCACTAATTGAGCCGGCTGGTACTGGTACACGGATTGCGCCGCCATCAAACTTGCCCTCAAGCGCTGGCAGTGCTTTTGTAGTAGCAATCGCAGCTCCTGTTGTACTTGGAATCATATTCAACGCTGCAGCACGTCCACGGCGTAGATCACCAGTAATTCCATCTACCAGCACCTGGGTAGAGGTGTAGGCATGGGTAGTAGTCATTACGGCCTTTTTAACCCCAAAGTTATCCATCATAATTTTGGTTACTGGGGAAATACAGTTAGTAGTACAAGAAGCATTAGAAATCAGATCCTCGTCTGCATATTCTCCTTCGTTTGCACCGAACACGTATGTAGGGGCGGGATTATCTCCTTTACTTGGTGCTGAGATGATTACTTTTCTTGCTCCGGCTTCAATATGGCCACGAGCTGCATCATCTTTTTCAAAAATACCAGTAGACTCAATTACTACATCTACATTCATTTCACCCCAAGGTAGTTCAGCAGGATTCTTAATACTAAATACTTTTGTTTCGAAGCCGTCTACTACAATGCGAGCATCGCGGTTGGCTATCTCGTCCTTACTTAAGTCTAGGAGAGATTCTCCACCGGCGACAAATTCATCATCTCCAATATAAGCTTTTACTTCCTTTTCGTAGGTGCCGTAAACGCTGTCAAATTTAAGTAGGTGTGCCAGTTCATCAGCACGTGTAAGGTCATTTATAGCAACAACTTCTATACCGTGATCGCGGGCAATTTTGTAGGCCTGTCGACCAATGCGGCCAAAACCGTTAATAGCAATTCTCATGAAAATGGAATAAAAATTAATTCTTTATTAGCTTATCTCAACTATTAATCTGTTGCAACTGTAGGCGATTACTGTACAATGTGATATGTTCGGATTCTTATTTTGGACACTTGTGAGGCACGTAGGTGTGCCGATCATCGTAATTTTAGTTTTTTGGGACCAATTCGGAAGCCCTCAAATTACCTATGCTGTAATTGCAGTCATTCTGACGATTACTACGGTATTTACTGCATCACTACATTTGATTAGATTAATTCCTAACTTGGCTTTTCTAAGGCAGAAGAAGCTAATAAAGCTAATATTAGAGCTAGTAATTGAAGTTGGGGCAGTGATCGGATTTTGGCTAGGATACCTTGTATTGTTTTATTAAAATTGACAAATAAGGTTACTCTTTCTAAGATAAAATATTAAGAATTAAAAAGTTCTATGGAACCACAGACACAAAACCAACAAGATAGTCAGCAGAATGATATGGGAATGGGGCAGCAAAGTGCTGGTTCAGCCATGCCACCCGTGGAGGCGCCACAGCCAAGTGGAGCAAATGTGCAGCCGCAGCAACAGGCTGGGATGCCATTAACAGGCACACAGCCACCTGCAAATATGACTCAAGCGACTCAAGAATCGCCTATTCAAGAAAGTGCTACTCCTAATCCAGCTCCTTCAATGGCGCAACTATCTGGTCAGGTATTAATGCAGCAACAAGCCGTTCCAAACTCAGCTCCAGCAGTACCAATGCCTGCTACAGCTGAACCGGGTATGTCTGGAGCCACCCCTGATCAAGCTCAGGCTACGCCTGTACAGCCTTCAGAAATTGAATCTGCTAAACAGGCTAGTGCTTCAGCATTGCCAGAGCAGAGGGCACAGAACGGTAGTACTAAAATCTTGGTGGTAGAAGATGAGGTAGATGCCAGAACTATGTTTGTGGATTTATTGTCATCAGAAGGTTATGAAGTTTCATCAGCAGTTGATGGTGTTGATGCTTTAGCAAAAGCAGCAGCAGATAAATACAACCTAATTCTTTTAGATATTGTGATGCCGAATAAAGATGGCATTGAGGTGCTACAAGAGATCAAGGCTAATCCTGATAAATATGGTGAGCCTGTGGTGGTAATGTTAACTAATATTAGTGGCGATGCTGCAATCGAGAAAGCAATGGAGTTAGGAGCTGCTGGTTTCCGACTTAAAGTAGATACAGAACCTACTCAGCTTTTGGCAGATGTAAAAGACTTCTTAGCTGGTAAAGTGCAGAATGTTGAGCAGGAGCCTGTTTCACGCACTATTACTTAAGAAAGGTTTGTTGTGAAAAGTATTTATGTAGAAAGTTTACGTGACGGCGAAAGTCTGCAAGGGCAGACTTTCGCCGTCTTCGAGGTCACTCGTGCCACTGACAAATACAATAATGAATATATGGATTTGTTAGTGGGTGACCGAACTGGAAAGCTGAAAGCTAAAATTTGGTCTGACACCCTCCCCAAAGTTAATACCAAACTAATTAAAATTGGAAAAGTAGTGGCCTTGGATGCTCGCGTAGAAGACTATAAAGGTAATTTGCAATTAAACGTATCTGGAGTGCATCAGGTAGATGAGACTAAGGTGGATGAATATATTCAGTCGAGTACTCTAAATCCAGAAGAAATGTTTGCTGAGCTTAAAAGTGTGATAGACAGCATTCAGAACCAGGATATTTTGGCGATGTTTAATTCTATGCTTCAGGATCAAGATTTTGTGCGTAAAGTTAAATATTGGCCTGCAGCTACGTCTTACCATCATGAGTTTCGTTCTGGCCTACTTCAGCACATCCTAGAAGGTTTAGCTTTGGCCAATGGGGTAGAGCGATTTTATCCAACCTTGGATTTTGATGTGGTGAAGGCGGGAATAATTCTGCATGATCTGGGCAAACTTGAAGAACTAGACGCGAGTGGCTTCGCCACTCGCTATACAGTCAAAGGTTCTATTCTGGGACACATTTATATTGGTACTGAAATAATTGATAGATTTTTCCCTCACAATGGAAGTGAGAAGGTGAAGATGCACCTTAAACACATAGTTCTTTCACACCACGGTGAAAAGGAGAAAGGTAGTCCGGTGCTTCCAGCTACCCCAGAAGCAGTCCTAGTACATAGCGTTGATGCAGCCTCCGCTATTACCCGAATGGCGGCTGACGCTATAGAAGGTAATCAGGACGACTTTGGTATGACTCCTTTTGTTCCACATTTGCAACGTTGGATGTGGGCAGATTCCCAAGCAAAATCTGACGACTTGTCAGAAGAGGCAATTGTATACCCAGAAGAATAGACTTTAAAGTTTTGAAGATAAAAAAAGAAGGTGCTAGCCCAAACTTTGGGCTAGGCATCTTCTTGGCAGGCTGTGCCTGCAAAATAGTTAATAGTGCAGCGGGCTAAATTGTATTTAGCAGTGCTTAAGAGTTAAGGCGCTCTTGAACACAAAACAAAAGCTTAAGTTACAATATATTTTTTCCGAGATCACGTCAACCCCCTACAGTGTATTTTAGTAAGAAATTTCATTTTTTATATTTCACCACTTCCAAACATATTGTCAGCACTCAGTTTTACAGTAATTTTTAGATTATTTATGATTGCAATACTTGACCGGTATTAAGATATAAACTAATATGGTGATAGGTGGTAATTAGTGGTGAAGGTTGCACAGATTCATCACTTCTAAACATTCTGTTTCGACTGCCTGTAACAGAAAACACCTATGCTAATTGGAGAATTTACGTCGCCTTTGGGAGAAAAGAATAGAGTGGCTATGCCTAAGTCACTCAGAGTCGAGCTGCAAGATCGCTTGATAATTACCAGAGGCTACGAGCGCTCTTTGATAATTATTGATCAACGCCGCTGGCAACAGCTGTTAACTGACGTTAACAAGCAGTCTCTTTTAAGGATGAATGTGAGAGATACAAAAAGATTCCTTCTAGGAGGAGCACATGAACTGACGCTAGATAAGCAGGGCCGATTTGTAGTTCCGGAAGCCTTAGTTAATTATGCCGGGATTGAAAATCAGGTGACCTTTTTAGGAGTAGGTGAATGGATTGAAATCTGGAATGTCTCAACTTGGCAAGAAAAGCTAGAACGCTTAAGCCAAGACTCCGCAGACATCGCTGACAGATTAGGAAGTTAAAGTAGCTACAGGGAACGAAAACAAATGAAACATGTACCAGTTTTTAAAGACAAGCTAGTTCCAAATTTAGGAGTCAATCCTGATGGTATTTACTTTGATGCCACACTCGGAGCAGGGGGACATGCTTCACAAATCCTGCAAGCTTTAGGTAAAGAAGGAGAAGGTAAATTAATTGTTTGCGACGTGGATGCCTTAGCACTGGAGAACTTTGCTACACAACATGCTGAAGCTATAGAGGCCGGAAAACTTATTGTAAAACAGGACAATTTTAATAATCTGCAATCAATAGTTTTAGAGGTGCTTTCAGGCAAGAAGCTGGACGGAATTATTGCAGATCTCGGATGGTCCACTGACCAGCTTGAGCATATTCCAGGGCTATCCTTTCAGGTGGAAGAGGCAGAACTAGACATGAGGCTAGACGCAAACCTGCGATACTCCGCAGCAGATATTCTAAATAGTTACTCCGACAGCCAGCTAGCAGCACTATTCGTAGAATTCGCTGACTCAGATAGGAAAGAGGTTAAGCTGCTAGTAGATGAAGTTGTCAGTCGTCGCAAGCTGGGTGATTTTCGTAATGTTATAGACTTAAATCAAGCTTTAAACGAAATTAAACCCCTTTTACGACGGAAGCACAATTTAGAGAAAAGGATATACCAGGCGCTACGAATTGTAGTTAACAATGAGTATCAGTCGCTAAACCTTTTGATAAGTAATGGTATTGAGTGCCTAAAACCAGGAGGAAGGATGTTGATCATTACCTTCCATTCAGGAGAAGAAAACATAGTACATCAAAAATTGAAAAGCCTTGAAGAAGCCAACGTAGTGAGCTGGATCTGGGAGCAGCAGCCTTATCTGCAACCAGAAGTGTCCGAATTAAGACAGAACTTTCAAGCACACAGCGCCAAACTTTGGGGTATTACTAAGTCATAAAATAATTAATTGCACGTTAACTATTTATAAAAGCCAATATGTCAAAATTTAAAGAAGTACAACACAAAATAATCTGCCGCTTATTTAAGAATTATTTAATATTAGGTGTAGTGCTTACTATTGCGCTCTTCGTGACTCAATTTGCCGTGTTAGCCACTGTGGGAGTTAAAGGTAGTGAGGTAAGTGAGATTCGTACCGAAAAAGAAGAACTGCGATTGGAAATAGACCGTATCCGTGCTCAAATTGATAGCGCTAAAACTCTCGGTAAAATTGAGAAAGACCTAGATGTTGTCTTTCAAGATGGAGCTATAGCTAGTAAACCAATAGAAATTGATCAGCCAGGTGCCCTGGATGAATCTACATTTGGTATTCTACCGGAGTAAAAATGGGTAAGACATCAACACAAAAATCTGTAGAGTTAATCCCTGGAAAAATTCGACTTGTGTACTTATTTGCCTTCATGGGGGCAATAATTCTGACCGGATTTGCACTGAGATGGCATGTGGTTGAGGCGGCCAAGTTTACAAACTTGGCCGCGGCCAGGAGCCACAGCGAGCAGATACCAGCATTAAGAGGGACAATTTACGCCAATGATGGTTCTACATTGGCATACTCGCAGCCACGCTATAACGTTTACATTTACTATCGTGATTTGCAATTCGCGGAGGAGAAAGGGCTTCAGACCAGAGAGGAATTCGCCGATAAGATAGCTCCAATCATTGATTCCACTCCAGAGGAACTAATGCAACAGATGGAAGAACGGATTAGTAAGGGCATCTATTGGTTTAGAGTGGCTGAGGCGATCACGATAGGTGCAGGAGAAAGAATTCAAGCACTCACTCGTGATCGCGACGCAGATCTACCACAAGAAGAAAGAGGGTTTCTCCAGGGTTACACCTTAATTCCCACATACAAACGTATTTATCCTGAAAACAAGCTAGCAGCACAGGTGCTAGGACTAACCCGTATTAAAGAAAACAATTTTGAGGTAGAAACTATTGGACAAAGCGGTTTGGAAGGTGAATGGAATGGAATCCTAGAACCCCTTGAAGGTTTTGTTAGCGGAGAAGTTGATGCATTAGGAAACGTGCTAGGTCTTGCTTCTGAACAAACTATTGAGGCTAAACGCGGCAGTGATATATACACTTCTATAGACAAGCGAGTTCAGCGGGAAATTGAGAAGCAACTGGCCAAGGGAGTAAAGGAGTATGAGGCAGCCTCTGGCAGTATGATTGTGATGGAACCCAAGACAGGCAGGATAGTTGCTATGGCAAATTACCCAACATATAATCCGAATACTCGAAGCCAAAAAGACCCTCAGGCATATGGCCTAAAAGCCGTATCCGAACCTTATGAGGTGGGATCTGTTGGCAAGACCTTCACGCTGGCAGCAGCACTTGATGCTGGCGTGGCTAAACCGACCGATGTGCTGCTGCCAAACGGACATAACGGTTGTATGTTCTTAATTAAAGGACTTGCTGACGTGTGTACGGCTGATAAAAAACCACAACCAGCAATGCCTTTAAATGAAGCCTACCGTCGCTCAGACAATTTGTATTTTATTGCGTTAGCTGAGCTGATGGAAAAACAGGATCTCTATGAATATCTTGATAAGTTTGGGGTAGGTAAAGTGAGCGGAGTGGATGTGAGCGGTGAGTCAATTGGTTTTTTAAAGGACTGGAAGGCCTGGAATCGCGCTGATATTGCCGCTTATTCATATGGTCACTCATATCAAGCCAACTTACTACAGGTTACTGCTGGATATGCAGCTCTTGCCAACTATGGTGTACGTATGCAGCCGCATTTTGTCACCAAGGTGGTAGAAGCTGATGGTACGGAAAAGATATATGAGCCGATTCCAATCGAAAGAGCTGTAACTAAACAGACTGTCCTAAAAATGGACAATATGATGCATGAAGTGTTTCTTTCAAACGTTCCTTACTGGGATAATGACCTGAGATCTTATCGCATTGCCCTAAAATCAGGTACTGCTTTAATTCCATACCGAGATAAGGCTGGATATTCAAGTGAAGTAAACACCACATATATTGGTTATGATGCCTCGCCTGACAGGAAGTTCGTACTAGCAGTAAGATTGGACTCTCCACAAATTGGTGATTTATCTTCAGAAAACACTCGTTTCGTGTGGATGAATACCTTCCGGGCCATCAAAGATATTCTAGGAGTTCGCCAACAAGGAGAGTTTTAAGAAAAAATGTAAGAATTATGGAAATTTATCCACATCTATGTTAAGTTGTCTTATACCTTTAAATCTCAAGTATACATAGTGTCCCAAGATATAACTACAGGACAATTTGCACCCATTTTTTCCGGAGAAGGGGTGTATCTTCACAAGCAGCATTGCTGTCGTACTAATCGTAGTTACGTAAATAAATTTACTATTAGTAAGCCCTTATTTGAGAACAAGCAGTGCAGTACTGCTGGCAAGAGTGAACATTTCATGCTTACAGTAGAAAAGCAATGTAAGAATGACTGCGTGGAAGTTGCAATTGGGAAATTACAGGATCTCATTAATGAGATCCTCTTTAATGCAGAAAAGGATGACCTCCCAAACATAAATGTGACTTTTACTTTACTATCTCTTCACCGGGAGTTTGATCTTTTTAATGCCCGTCTGCTTTCAAATTTAGGCGAAATATTAACAACCCTAATGTCGTACAGCCAATTCTTTAATATTCGCTTAGTAATTCTAAATTTTGCTGGATACGATAACCAAACACCATTAGAGAACCCAGAAGCAATCGGCACAATTGGTCGTGTATTGAGTGTCTTGTCTCCGGCCTCACAGCTGATAGAGTTGGGGCAATTTGATGCCGTGGCGTTAAATAACCCGGATTCATTGAGAACTTTTATGAGTAGTAATCAAAACTTACGATACTTAACTGGCGTGCTTGAGCTAGCCGATGTGATTACAGATAAGCTAGCAGTCAAGATTTTGCGCTCCCGGATTGAACAACACTATCAGCAATACGTAAACTCGCATAATAAGACTTACCAAAAATAACACACTGGTATATAATCAGCTATGGCTTTCAACTTCGAAAGATCTTCACTTTCAGAGCAGAATTCTGCAGTAGAACAGTTTAAACGCCAGGCTTTTCACCAGGTTGAGCAGTATGTATCGAATATGGTAGGTACCTCGCTAAGCAGAGAGTCAGCTAGAAAAGTAATTGAGAAGGCCAAGTATGATCTAGAACGCGCAGAAGTCGTATCCTTCTCTCATGTAGGAGTGAATCCTTATGCTTTGGCTGTATGGAGCACTGAATTAAATAAAAAAGGTGAAGGTAAAATGTACATTAATTTAGATACACTGGACTGGCTTTTAGATAGACCTGGTTATATGCTAGAGGCATTAGTGCACGAGTCACTTCATGCGGCTACGGGTTCCTACCCAGAGGGAATAACTCAATACATGGCACGAGAGATTGCAGGAGGCGATATCCCGGCTTATGCGGAAGAAGTAATGAGAGTAGATAACTTCCTCCGCCAGACGGGTTTGCACCCAAACGAAATTTTCGGAATTTGGGTGGCGAATGCACCTCAAAATTCCCAAGAGCAGATTGAAGGTGGTGACGCAGCCAGACATAAAGCCATAATTAAAGGGTTAGTGGAGGTGGTGTTTATGAAAGAATTAGATAGAGGTCGTGAGTTTGCTAATGAAGCTGAAGCACTAAGGTGGATTAAAGAATTGTTAAAGTTTATTAATCTCAGTTTTGACAGCTTATTCTTGCTAGCTGGTGGAATTGAAGATAAACCAGATGCTCTAGCATTTGAGTGTTTAGCACAAGTTGCCGCGACATATAAAGAAAGGGCGCAACTCGAGTCACAAAGACGAGTAGCTTGACGCTACGTTGGCTGAAGCCTTATAGTTCCTAGATGAAATTAAAACCTACTAAAAAAGCAATTTTCCCGATTGATACTATCTTGGATCCAAAATTTGATCAGCTGGTTAGTGATCTTGAGTACTATGAGCTGGATAACGGCATGCGCGTTCTCCAAATGCATGATGATCGTGATCGTAGTTTTTTTGTAAAGGCTGTAGTGAATGCCGGGGCAATTCACCAGTCGCCAGATAACCGTGGGTTAGCTCATTTTGTAGAGCATATGGTGTTTAAAGGTACAAAAAATCTAGGAGATAAAAAAGAAATTGATGATTTTGCCCAGGACTTCGACTTAAGCTATAACGCTTTTACATCCAATACATCACAGGGTTTTCATGCTCTGTCTGATGCCGATGACGAGTCAGCAAATGCAGCTTGTAAGTTTGTCTCAGACGTTGTGTTTAATCCGTTGTTTCCAGAGGAAGAAGTTGTCTTAGAAAAACAAGTCATTTTAGCTGAACGTAAAATGTATAACAGTGACCCACATGAATATCCTTTTGAAGTTCTGGATCGTCATTACTTTAGTGATGACGATCCGCTTGGTGGTGGTGGAATTCTTGGGCTCGAAGAAGACATTCAGCGAGTAGACCACAAGGCATTAGTCGACTTCCATCATAAGTACTTTCATCCAGAGAATATGCTGCTCATCTGCTCATCCGGGTTAGAAAGTAAACAAATGCGACAGCTACTGGCAAAATACTTTAATAAAGGGGGGAGCAGGCGCGGCTGGCTCGACAATCCCATTATTGACCAGCCGCGCCACACTGCATCACAAAACTATGCAGAACACAAAGACTACGATAATGTTCGCGTTTTTGTAAGCTACTACTTCCCGAAGCAATCCACATTCAGTTTCCCAGACAAGGAACTATTTGGACTAGAGGTGATTAGTTACGTTTTATCTAAAAGATTGTTCCAAGATTTACGCGAAAATCAAGGGCTGGCCTATTCAGTTTGGGCTAATCTTAGCAACATTTTTCATGGTCATCTTATGTTGCTAAGTGGTGAATTTCCACAAGAAGTGTACCTTACAGCTAGAGAACAGCTAGAGAATTACATGCAAAAGCTAGTGGATGAACCAATCACCACTCAAGAATATAAACGAGCCATCCGTCACCTCACTTCCATACGCTGGGCAAACAGCGCTAAAGCAGTGTTAAATCATGTAGCAAATAATTTGTATAAGTTTGGCCAGTTCACCTCCCCTGAGTTCTTAATTGAGTATTACAACAAATTAGATCTAGAATACGTGCAACAGTTACTGGAAACTCTATTTGTTGAAGCTAAACCTGAAGTGATAGTGGTCGGACCAACCAGTTAGCTTCTCGTATATATCTAATATATGCTATAGTCCATTCCATGAGAATGGACAAATCAGATCATCATATTTACCAGTGAGCCCGTCCGGAATTTTTCATAGCTGGGAAAAGGCAATGTAAGATAAGCAAATAATGAACTTTGCGGTGATCAGAGATTTCGAGAGTGTCAAATATTTTGTGTAAGTGAGAAAAATCATAGCGGTAACCTCCCT
>CAYUPY010000034.1:0-14870 GCA_964446595.1 uncultured Candidatus Saccharibacteria bacterium
AGCGGCACGCGAGCTGGGTTCAAACCGACGTGAGTCAGGTTGGTCTCTATCCGGTATGATCGTTCGAAATTTGAGAAGAGTATCCCTCAGTACGCGAGGACCAGGGATAGGTAACCTCTAGTGTATCAGTTGTTCCACCAGGAGCATATGCTGAGTAGCTACGTTGCTATATGGATAACCGCTGAAAGCATCTAAGTGGGAAGCCAGCTTCAAGATGAAATTTCGTTGAGATCCCTTGTATACCACAAGGTTGATAGGCGCTAGGTGTAAGTATAGTAATATATTTAGCCAAGGCGTACTAATTGATCGAAAGCTTTATCTCAGTTTCAGTTAATCACAGTAACCCTATCCTGAGATACAGGATTGTCTATAGGGAATTGAGTTACTGGCGACGGCAACGCAATATCTGTAGTTGCTGTGAAAAATACTGAAAGTGATGTCATTTCTATTCAGTTTTTGGAGAATAAGTGTTTATCACTGAATCTTTAAAAATTTAAAACTAATTACAGACATTAGAAATTTGATTGTGAGTTATTACTACTCCTGGTCAGATTCCTAGTGTCTGTAGCGTCACGGTCCCACCTTTTTCCATCCCGAACAGAGAAGTGAAACGTGACAGCGCCGAAGGTACTGCATGGGTGACTATGTGGGAGAATAGGTCGATGCTAGGATTAAAAAGAGCCTTAAGCTTAATTGCTTAAGGCTTTTTTTTGTGAAAGTTTAAGTGAATGGTGAACTGGATTATCACTCGTTTTTCCTCTAGAATAGTAAAAGAATACTATCTTTGAGTTTATGGCTTCCCAACAAGTAAGTAATATTAGCATTGCTATCCTTGATGATAATTTTGCGGTGCGACAGTCGTTAAAGCTGTTGATACACAGGATTATTGATTGGGTAGGTTTTAATCCGCATATTTATTCTGCAGCGGATGGGGTAGAAGGGATTGGCTATACGTTGGTAACTGTTCCAAACATTATTGTAATTGACACTACTTTACCGAAGTATAGTGGTAGAGAGGTAATTGAATACCTTAAAACTAACGATAAGTTTATTAGTCAGCAGATTAAGGTGCTTGTAATTTATGATGGTGACAATAGCGCAGACGATCAGACGAGTCATTTTAAGTACCTAAATAAGCAAGATAGTGATTTTGTGGAGCAGCTGGAAAGCCACTTGCTTCGAGGCTTAGTGTCAGTAGTGGGTCCTAATCTAAATCAAAGAGATGGACGTGTTTCAGGACGATTTATCGGTAGTTTTTTGCAGTTTGTTATCTGGCTGGGGGCGAGGGCCGATGTTTGGCAGCGCAGGAGTAGAAAAACATATTTTCTACCCGGCAAGTTTGTTTTATGGTTGGTTTGGTTATTACATAGCATGTTGGTAAACTTTCTCATGGTTTTGCTTTATCTGTTCATTGCAAAGCCAGAGGAAATAAATGAAGTACAGGCCAGACAAGATGAATATGCGTTCCGTATGCGTGTCTATCCTTTTACCTTCCTGTCGTTAATAGTAGGCTGGTTCTTATTACTGCAGTTTATTACTTTCTTAATTTTTGCTGGTTAAGTCCAGTCAATAGGTTGATTTCCATGTTGTTCTAGGTAACTATTAGTTTTGCTAAAAGGTTTGCTACCAAAGAATCCTCTATTTGCTGAGAATGGAGAAGGGTGAGGGCTTTCGATTACAAAGTGTTTACTGCGGTCAATAAAATCTCCCTTGTTTTGCGCATACTTACCCCATAGTATAAAAACGATGTTTTTCTTTTGATCATTAATTATTTTGATAATTGCATCGGTAAATTGTTCCCATCCTTTGCCTTGGTGCGAGCCGGCTTGACCGGCTCGCACGGTTAATGTGGCATTTAGTAGTAATACACCCTGTTTTCCCCAGTCAGTGAGGTCACTATTCACACGCTTTTCGCCATCTAGGTCAGTCTGAAGCTCTTTAAAAATATTGTCTAACGATGGTTGAAGCCGGCCATGCTGGTCAGGTACCGAGAAGGCGAGTCCCATTGCTGCTCCTGGCGTATGGTAAGGGTCTTGTCCGAGAATTACAACTTTTACCTTATCGAAGGGGGTTATGTCTAGGGCTCTAAATATATATCGTCCTGGAGGGAAAACTTGTTGTTTTGCGTATTCTGATTTTACGAACTTTACCAGTTCATGAAAGTATTCTTTATTAAACTCATCTGCTAAATGTTTTTTCCAAGTTGGGTCTAGAGTTACTTCCATACATTAGAATATCTTATAGTAATATGTTATAATTATATATGAGTAAAAGTCAAATCTCCCATACTGTCTTAATACTGCTAACGCTCTTGTCGATATTAGCATTAGTGGCACTGGAGCAAAATAGGGAGTATTCAGATGGCGGTGAGTTCAAGTTAAGGGTTGTAGTTGAAGACTACGAAGAAATGAATGATGCGCAGCTAGTGCGGGTAGCTCCAGAACAAATCGAATTGCTAGTACCTCCACAGCAGGTCCCTGCAGAAATCCAGGAGAAGCTGTGCGGGATTGGTGGCCTTAATGAGGAGGAGTACGCTTTTTTGAATTGGCAGGTAGAGGTCACACAGGATTTAGCTTTGGGGCAAGGATGGTATTATATAGGGCAACAGATAGGCCGGCAGGATTATGTTCAAGTCTTTTTTCGTTGGGATCATGAGAGAATTGATGGCGAGCTTTTAGTGTATTCAGTGAGGAATGGCCAGATAGCTCAACATATATTCTTGCTAAGTGAACTTGGCTTTAGACCGGAGCAACTTGGGGAAATTTATGAAAGACATCAAGAAAATGCTGAATTGAGGGTCTCGATGTTCTTAGTTTCTTCAGCTTCTAGCAAAATACAGTATTTAATTGACTTCGACGGTAATGTCCTGTTGCCTTTAACTGCGGACCAGGGTATTAACTTTGGCAGCCCCTTAACTTTAGAAAATGTTAGGACGGAAGTTTCTGGTTTAGATGATCGGGGATATTACACTTACCGCTTTTTAACCGATAGTCTGCTTATTATTAATGTGAATCAAGGAACGCCACACAATCACAGTTTTATATTTAATGAAGGTGAGCTAGTCAGTCATTTGCCTGGAGTTAAAATTCATGCGGCTTCAATCATCGGAGATAGTCTAGTCTATTCATACGAGCTTTCGCAAGATGAGAGATCCGTTATTCGAGGCATAGCGAAAATGAATGCATATGGGGTAAGGATTCTGTACGAAGATAGGATTATAATCTCAGAAGCAGGCCCGGGCGGTATGAACGGATTGGGAATTGATTTCTATAGTAGAGGGAACTATGTGTACATCAATGTTAGGCATAGCGATGATGGAGAATCAATTTATTTTTACAATCCGCAGAATAATGAGCTACATGGGCTTACTTTTACTTTAGAAGAAAGGAGGTTAAGCTTTGGAGATCTCTCTCTTGTCCAGTATGGTCCTGATTGTGAATATGAGCATATGGCAATTGTGACAAATAATGGAGAACGTAGTCTTTTCGGACTGCCTGATGATTTCTTCACACGTCAGCAAATGCCTGGGAGTCTGATTTTAATTCCTCTCGCAGGTACAAATTGGATACCGGAACCACTATATATGCAGGTTAGTATGCCACAATTACTACCACTTACAGAAGCCCCTTTTGATATTAGGTAATGTTGATTATGAATACTGACCAAATAAATGCTACAACTAAATTGTATGAGGTAGAACAGGATTATCAATTAAGGATATTGGACCAATCTGCACTAATGCAGATCATGAGAGAGTTAATCAAACTAGGCTTGCCATTTACCTTGTTACTGCAAATACATGAAATTCTCATAAAAGACCAGAGTTATCTATGGTTATTACCCATTATGCTGATTCTCGCAGAGGAGCTGGCACATACTTCTTCCCAAGTTGTATCCCCTCAGTCGATAGCTAGAACGCTAAATAGGACAAAAGCGATGTTTAGTTTTACTACAAGTCAACCGATTAGGTTGGAGGCTGTTGAAATGCCTGCTGATGATAAGAGGCAGCTTAGATTTGGTTTGTATTTTATCTATATCGTTAGTTTTATGTTCTTAATGATATTTATGAAGCTGGAGGACGAACAGGGGGTTGAAATTCCTGCAGACGATATAGTTTCAGTACTGGAAGTATTTACTGAGACAGATAGAGTTGAATCATCTGTGGTTACGATGCCAGAGTTTTTTAGAGATTCTATTTTGATACCAGATGGTTCTGTTCCTCATGTACACTCGGATGATAATAGTAGCTTAGGTTTGGTGATTGATTCTATTAGACCAGACGAAGAGGCGTGGGGTGATAATAAAGAAGTGCCCACCACGGCTGAAATTTTAGGAATACTTTCTAATCCCATTATTGCCTTCAGGGTAGACACAAGTATTCCGGATCCTATGGGTGGTTACTTTTTGATGTCTAGTTTTCAAGCAAGGGCTAACCTTTTAGCACTTCCACAAAGTAGTTCCTTTACGGTTGAGGGTGATGTAGCTGGCTCGAAAATCGGATTTCGTGATTATCTCGCTAATAGATATGGTTCACCTTTTCTTAGCGGCATATCTCCTTTCGTATGGCTCTCTGCTTCTATTAGCCCTGAACTACTAACAGGGGATAATGTATTCATTAGAATTCCTGAGTCCTACTTCAGTGCTAATGATGATCAGACCTACGGACTATATACAATAAGAGTGCTGCAAAACGGAGTAGAGTTGGCTGTTAATGCTGAGCTGATAATATTTGAGGACGGTTCAATTGGGCTGCTTAATCTAGAGGGTGTTGATACTTCTGCTGGAGAAATTGAGATTCGTTTGGCGTACGGTGTAGAGATTAATTCTGGAATTGAGATTGGTGTAAATGGTTTTGGCAATGATGGGCAAGGAATAGATTTTTCAGCACATACAGCCACGTTTGATGACTATCTGGGAAGGATAGGGGGCATACCCTTTAACAGTGACGGTAGTGTAAATACAACTACTTTTGCAGCCATGGCTGCTGCCAATCAGGAGTATGGTTTAGTACAGAGTTTTGATCCAGAGTTGGTTGAATTGACACTGATTGAGTACTTTGGTGCTACAGCAACAGAAATTGCTAACTGTTTTGACGCAAACCGACAGCTAGCTCTCGTCTTAGCCTATTTGCTAGACCAGGGCTATCAGCTAGATATCGATTCTTTTGTTTTAACGCAAGTTTATTTGTATTATGGTGATGAGCATAATTTAACTAATTTGCATTTGCATGCGGTTGTGTTGGGTATGAAAGACGGGGAGACAACTGTGCTAGATGCCACTCCTGCTATGGGGGACGATCCCGACCAATTTGCACTGGCGTTATCAAGCTCACTTTCACAAGAACAAGGGTCACCTGTGGTCACTAGTAGAGGTATAGGCAATAACGAATATTTAGTAGAACAGGCACAGGATAATACTCAAGTACAGTTAGAAATATCTCAGGGAGAGTTGTTTCTGTTGATTTCTGTGCTGGGTCTTCTAGGGTTATTTCTAGGTGCTATTTATCGCGCTAAAGATGTACCTGACTTTATTTACTACCTCATTTTGTCGGGCAAGCTCAAGTCCTATATGGAGCTGGACAGTTTTGACAGAGAAGACTTAGCACGAAAGTTTTTAAGCAATAAAGAGTATTACATAGGAAAGCAAAAGGGAAGCTGGAGAAAAGTAAATAAGCTTTTGGCTAAAGTAATACTTACTCCAAGTGAGCGGATTTATTTGGTTGCAGATGTTTACCACCGCTTGAATCAGACGTAATTGATGGAGTGCAAAAATGTCTCTAATTTGCTATAATCTCTCACTCTCAGCAATGAGAGAATCCAAAAGAAAGGAAACGCAAAATTATGGCAGATGCCAGCAAATTAGGAGTAGCTTATGATGAGCTACAAAATTATCTGGAGAATTTGCAGGACCCTCCACGAACCTTCGAACGTGGGCAAATCGTAAAAGGAGAAATCCTTAGAATCGGTAAAGCAGAAATGCTTGTAGATGTAGGTGGACGAACAGAAGCTGTTATTACTGGTCGCGAACTTAAATTGGATGGCGAAAAGCTAGACAAGGAAGTTGGCGATAGTATTTTGGTATACATTGTTAAACCAGAAAACGACAAAGGACAGATAGAAGCTTCCATTAGACGCACTGGCACCGCACGTAAATGGCATGACTTGGTAGAAGCAAAAGAAAACCAGGATCCTGTTACTGTAAAAGTAATAGAAGCCAATACTGGTGGTGTGATCGTTGAGATCAAGGGCGGTCTACGTGGTTTCGTTCCTAGCTCCCAGTTAAATAACTCTCGAATTTACCCAACCGGTGGTTATGAGAGCAAGCAGGAAGCGACAAAACAACTACAAGGTAAGTTAGCTGAGCTAATCGGCGAAGAACTAGACGTAATGGTGATGGAGATTGACCGTGAAAAGAATCGTGTCATCCTATCTGAGAAATACGTAAATAGTGAAGCAGATATGCAGAAGCGTACAGAAACTCTTGAAAAGATTGACGAGGGTAGTGTATTAGAAGGAGAAGTGACCGGTATTGCACCGTTCGGACTCTTTGTAACAGCACAAGGACTAGAAGGTCTAGTTCACCTTTCAGAAATCTCATGGGACAAGGTCGGGAATCCTGCTGACTTCTATCAGGTTGGTGACAAGGTTAAGGTGCAAGTAATTGGTATTGAAGATTCTGGTAAGCGTATTGCTTACAGTATTAAACGATTACTTCCTGATCCTTGGGATGAAATCGTGAAGAAATATCAGATAGGCCAAGTAATTGAAGGTGAAATTACTAAAGTAGTTGATTACGGTGCTTTTGTACGTATCGACGAAGGTCTAAACGGTCTAATTCACATCTCTGAAATGTCCAATAAATTGGTTAAAGATCCAAGTGAGATCGTAAAAGAAGGTGAGACACGTGAAGTAAAAATTATTTCTATGTCTCGCGAAGAACGACATCTGGGCTTGAGTATTCGCCAATTAACTGAAGAAGCAAATGCTCCAAAGAAAAAATCTAGTAAGTCCAAGTCTTCTAGTGAAGATGAACCTGAAGACTCAGCTGTTGAGATGGCTCGTTTAGAAGAGATTTTAAATGAGAAAGCAGCAGCTTAGGGTATAAGCTAGTTTGTAAGTTACCCCGCTGGTGGCGAAGCCACCAGCGGGGGCGTTATTTCTGTACTAGTTTTATATACAATTTGGAGTTAATCTTTATATTCTTCCTAAATGTCAAATGACTCAATTAATGAACCATCAAGTGCTATAAATAATAGTGATATGGATAGAGAGCGTTTAAAGCGGATCTCCATGTCGGTATTAATGTTAGTGCTTGGTTTTATCATAGGGGTTGTAACCTCATATCTCTTATTAGGGTCTGTTTCTTTGGGGAGCCTGGCTACTGGAAATAATGTCTCTCGGGCCTCAAGCAGTTCTTCTAGCATAGCTAGTTATCCAACAAGTTATGCCAATGCAGGAGATTTGCAGAATGTATCAGAGGCTAAGGATGATGATATTTCGGTTGCGGGCTATAGACCATGTAGCCGACACAATGATTGTAATGGACTCGGTGGTAATCCAGTAGGTTACTGCCATAGCTCCGGTTCCTGTGCGAATATTTTCTGTTCGATGAAATATTTAGAAAGTAGTAATCAACTCTGTGCAGATAATGCGATTGATGGTCAGGCTAGCTGTGTATTGACATCATTTTCTGAGAAAAATGGGGGTGCACCAGATACAGGGATTTGTACGCCGACTTCCAATAGTAATCAAATGCCTTCGCCTATCAAAATATATAGATTTTATAACACCTCCTTGGGTGTGCACTTCTATCATACCGATGTAAATTCTATGAGGAGGTTCCCAGCTTACAAACTCGAAGGTGCAGCTTTCCGTGTATTACCTGCAATATCTAATCCATCAATTTATAATAGTAACTCCAATATTGTTCCGGTCTATAGGTTCTTTAATTCTTCTACTGGAGCACATTTATTTACCGCTGATACAGCTCAAAGAGATAGAATTAGAAACAACTATCCTCAATTTAACTATGAGGGTATTAAATTTTATGTTTGAAAAGCAAATAGCAGTGAGGGTAAGTCTTTAGCTCGATTCTACAACAAAGAAACAGGAGCTCACTTCTTTACTGTTTCCGCATCCGAAATCAATGCACTGACGAGTGGCAGATTTCCGAGCTTCTCACCAGAAGGTATAGCCTTTAATGTGAAGCCAATTTAAGGGTTGTATTCTTGTTGGGCCGCCTGCGGGCGGCCCTTTTTGAAGACTTTTGGTTAGCACACTTCAGGTTGCTCTGCTAAAATATGGTCATGGAATCTGATCAAACACTAAGAAATTTTTCCGGTATGGGCCGGTTTACGGACAATGCGAAAGCAGTAGTTATTTCAGCACATGAGTTTGCTAAGAAGAACAATAATATTGAGATTTTGCCGATTCATGTGTTCTTGGGGCTACTAGCAAATCTCACAAACTTAACTAAACAAATATTTACTCAAGCAAATATTGATGTTGAGTCGACTAAGCAACAAATGGAGTCTGTGCTAGATGCCTTACCTAAACATCAAGCAGCAGAAGAGGGCAAAAAGGATGAAGTTGATCCTGAGTTTAGTGAGAGAGCTAAGAAGCTTATCAATGATAGTTTTTTGATTGCTGGAAACCTGTCACATGTTTATGTGGGCTCTGAGCATCTATTACTTGCTCTTTTAGAATTGAAGGAAAGCGAGTTTGTCCAAGAGCTATATGACTTAGGCTTAACGCCAGAGGCTGTACAGAAAAGTATCAGCAGTATTGGAAATTACTGGCCAGGGATACTATCTCAAACTGATAATGGTGGCAGTCGTGATGATGAGGACGACAGAAATGGCAATCTAGGGGATAGTTCGTTACCGTTTTTCTGTCGGAATATGAATGAGCAGTCTGAAAACGGAGAATTCTTAGAAATTACAGGACGAGATCAAGAGATAGAGAGACTTATTCATATTTTGTCACGTAAAACTAAAAATAATCCGATACTAGTAGGGGATGCAGGGGTAGGTAAGACGGCTGTAGTACAGGGTCTTGTTCAAAAGATTTTAAGAGGTGAAGTGCCCAGCTCTTTTATTAACAAGGAGATTTTAACGCTTGATATTGCTTCTATGCTAGCCGGAGCAAAGGTGAGAGGAGATCTGGAAGAGCGTATTATTAATTTGGTGAACGATGTTATGGAAGATGGAGAGAAAATCATCTTTATTGATGAGATTCATATGATTGTTGGGGCAGGCGGACAAGGAGGAAGGGATGCAATGGATATCGCAAATATCCTAAAGCCCTATCTTACGGACTCTCGCTTAAGCATAATAGGTGCAACCACAATTGAAGAGTTCAGACGTTACTTTGACGATGATGCAGCACTTTCACGCCGCTTTCAGAAAGTTGATATTGAAGAAATAGATAAAGAAAGTGCTCGCCATATTTTAAATACGTTAAAACCTGAGTTTGAAAAATATCATGGGGTAAAAATTACGCGAGGTGCTTTAGACGCTACTATAGACTTATCTAGCAAGTTCATTTTGGATAGGTACCTGCCAGATAAGGCTATAGATTTGTTGGATGAAGCTGCGGCTTCGGTAAAGATAGGGATGGAGATACAAATAGAGCCGCAGCTTTCCGCCTTAGGCTCAAAGTTGCTGGATGCTCAGGCTCAAAAAGAGGAGGCTATTGCGCATAACAATTTGTCTGAAGCTTACGCTTTTAAGCAAAAAGAAGATGAGCTATCTGATGAAATCGCAGATCTAATTGAGGGGCGGCACGAGGATTCAGTTAAAACTAAACGTGTTACTGAAGAATTGATTCGTAGAGTAGTGGTAAATCAAACTAAAATTCCAATTGCTGCTGCAAGTTTGGATAACAGTAAGTTGAAGGATTTACATAAGAAAATTAGAAATCAGATAGTTGGTCAAGATCATGTGTTGGATCGTGTGGTGAATGCACTGAGGCGATCCCATGTGGGGCTGAAGGACAGTAAGCGACCCTTAGCCTCGCTATTATTTCTAGGGCCTACAGGGACCGGAAAAACAGAACTTGCGAAGGTAATCGCCAAGGAGTTGTTTGGGGCTGACAATTTGCTGCTGCAATTTAATATGAGTGAATTTATGGAGCAGCACAGCGTTTCTAAACTTATAGGATCACCTCCTGGATATGTTGGATATCAAGAAGGCGGACAGTTAACAGAGGAGATTCGCCGTCGCCCTTACAGTGTTGTGTTGTTCGATGAAATCGAAAAAGCTCACCCTGAGGTGTTAAATCTATTACTTCAAATTCTAGAGGAAGGTGAGCTAAAAGATGGTAAGGGAAGGAAAGCACATTTCCAAAATACTATTGTAATTTTGACATCTAATATTGGAGCAGAACAAATAGCAAAGGACTCGACTTTAGGCTTTGATGTATCCCCTGTAGACATGGATGATAAACAGATGGGGGCAGCTTTCTCGGATATGCGTGATGATATCCTTGAAAAACTAAGAGAAGAAGTTAGGCCGGAGATTCTAAATAGATTAGATGATGTTTTAGTATTCAGAGGATTTAATCAAGAAGATTGTTTGGAGATATCGCAGCTAATGGTTAATGAACTAATTAGTCGCCTTATGGAAAATAATATCCTACTAAATGTGGATAAGTCGGTGGTGGAGTTTATCAATAAGGAAGGGTATAGCAAAGAGTATGGTGCCCGTAACTTGCGCCGGAAAATTCAAGAGGTTTTGGAAAATGGCCTAGTAAACTACATATTAGAGAATGACTTAAAGCCCCCCAAACGTGGAAAGCTAGAGGTAGAAGTGAAATTAGGCGAAAATAACGAACTCGAATTTACGTATAAAAAGAGTAAATAGCTAAGCTGTGGCCAAATCAAAACAAAAAACAGTCTATGTATGTGAGAATTGTGGCAATCAGGAGAATAAATGGCTAGGTAGATGTCCTCAATGCGGTGAGTGGAATACTTTTGAGGAAGAACAGGTGGTGGAGAATACAGGCAAAGCCCTGCGCGCCGCCTCTGGGGGCGCGCAGCCTACGATCAAGTCACTTAGCTCTATAGACATTTCCACCCAAAAGCGGTTTGTCTCTGGATCGGGTGAGTTCGATCTCGTATTAGGTGGAGGATTTGTTCCCGGGCAGGTGATTTTGTTTTCCGGAGAGCCTGGTATCGGAAAATCGACGCTTTTACTGCAAACAACTATTGAGGCCAATAAAAGTAACTTAAAACCCCTATATATCAGTGCGGAGGAGTCAGAGTCCCAAGTTGCTGGCAGAGCAGCCCGGTTGTTCAAACATCAAGAGTATGAAGATGTCAGCTTTTTAGCTGCTAATGAACTAGGAGTGATCACAGCCGCGCTCCAGTCAGGAAAATATAACTTTGTAGTTTTAGATTCAATTCAAACAATTTATGATGCAAATCTCAGTTCTCTTCCAGGGACTTTGACCCAAATTAAGACTTGTAGTTCCACACTTATTGAAGTCGCCAAGAGAGAGAATATTATTCTAGTTCTAGTCGGTCATATAAATAAGGAAGGTAATATTGCAGGACCCAAAGTTCTAGAGCATCTTGTGGATGCCGTTCTACAATTAGAAGGAGAGAGGAGTGGCGAGTATAGGCTGTTGCGAAGTTTAAAGAATAGGTTTGGTCCTACTGGAGAGGTAGGTCTTTTTACTATGGTTGAATCTGGGCTAGCCGATATGAATGAAATGGCAAGCGTGCTTAGCGGTAGCAATGAAGCCGCTGTAGGTACAGCCAAAACAGTCAGTTTAGAAGGTAATAGAGCGATACTTATAGAGGTGCAGGCACTTACGAATGAGACAGTTTTTGCCTATCCTAAACGTGTAGCAGAAGGGATATCCGTCTCCAGATTGCAACTTATTTGCGCAATACTTGATCGCTTTGCTGGTGCAAAACTAGGAAGTAAAGATGTGTATGTTCGTACTGCTGGCGGCTACAAACTGCAATCACCTATTGCAGATTTAGCAATAGCCGCCGCCATATTATCTTCCATCAAAAAGAAACAACTTGCGGCAGACTCTATATATGTAGGCGAGCTATCTTTGTCGGGGAAAATCTATCTAAGTAAAACACAGGCATCTAAGCTTAAATCTCTAAGTAAATACGGTGTAAAAAGCATCTTTGCACCGCCCTCGGCGGAAAAAGAGCTTCTAAAAAAGCTACAGACTAATTTTGTTGATTCATTAAAATCACTCTAGCTCTCACTTATAAACAAGCCCGCCTTGTTTGTTATGCAAAATCCCCCTGTCAGTAGGGTTTGTTACGTTCTCTATTCTGGGTGTAGGTGGTCGCCTGGCTGGGAGGTTGCTAGGTGAAAAAGTGCCCATTTTTCGGTGTTTTTTCTAAAAATTCACGCTATAGGACTTGACAGTGGAATAATATAGGATATAATATTTACAGAACTTTTAAATATCAATAGTTGTTGGTCAATCCCGGAGTCTGGTTCGCGTACAGCCTTAGATTCTAAGGTACTTACTGGGCTCCCGGATTGGCTGGTAACTTTTGGAACTGCGAGTATAAGTCAGTTACAACTAGAGTCTTTCTGCTCAGAAAGTTTGTAGTTGGGGCTGATTTCGGCTGTTGGGCAGTGCAGCTGACAGCCCCATTTGACACTTTCCGTTGCAGTGGTTATGATTTCTCAACTACCTCATTTTTCTATTATTAAGACATTTTAGTTTTCACATAATTTTTATGGCAGATTCTTCTAGCAGTCGTAGGGATCAAGTATCTCAAGTAACTTCATTAACCGAGTTGGAGGAGAAAACATTAGCTGATTTGCGCAAAATTGCTTCCACACTTAAGATTAAAAACTCCTCGGATTTACGTAAATCTGAATTAGTATTAGAAATTCTAGAAACACAGATTAAGCATGGGGGTAATGTTCTTGCAGAAGGCGTTTTAGATATTATCAATGATGCTCATGGCATTTTAAGAACAGCTAAGATGTTACCTGGTGAGAATGATGTATATGTTTCTAATTCGCAGATTAAAAGATTTAATCTGCGTGAAGGAGACTACATTTATGGTCAGGCACGTCCACCTAAAGAAGGTGAGCGATATTTAAGTTTACTACGGATTGAAGCAGTGAATGGTGAATCACCCGATAGAGCAATTGAAAGAAAAAGCTTTCATAAATTAACCACAATTTTCCCAGAAGAACAATTACGGTTAGAAACAGAACCTCATATTTTATCAACTAGAATGATCGATTTGGTAGCACCAATTGGTAAAGGTCAGAGAGGCATGATTGTCGCTCCCCCAAAGGCAGGTAAAACCACGATCTTAAAGGATATTGCAAACGGTATTAGCGCAAACCATCCAGAGGTGCATTTGATGGTTGTTTTGGTAGGTGAGCGTCCCGAGGAAGTAACGGACATGGAACGTTCTGTTAAGGGAGAGGTAGTAGCAGCTAACTTTGATGAACATCCAGAAACTCATGTAAAGGTGGCCGAGATGGCCGTAGAGAGAGCTAAAAGACTTGTAGAGCAAGGCAAGGACGTGGTAATTCTAATGGATAGTATCACCCGTTTAGCCCGTGCTTATAATGTCGTAGCACCACCTTCAGGGCGTACTTTGTCCGGAGGTTTTGACCCTGTAGCAATATACCCACCAAAGAAATTTTTTGGAGCAGCTAGAAATTTTGAAGGCCATGCAAGTTTGACTATAATCGCCACAGCTTTAGTTGATACTGGAAGTAAGATGGATGATGTCATTTTTGAGGAGTTCAAAGGTACCGGAAACATGGAACTAAAACTTGATCGTCGTTTAGCTAACAAAAGAATATTCCCAGCAATTGACGTAATGGCCTCCCGAACCAGAAATGAGGAAAAATTACTGGACTCCGAAACCTTAGCTTCCGTATGGCAAGTAGTACGTATGTTGGATGCTCTTAGCATGGCAAACAAAGACGTAAACCCAGCTGAAGTGTTGCTAGATAGACTAAAACGCACGAAGTCCAATGCGGAGTTCCTGAAGACAATTCATGACTCTGTCTAGTAGGAAGAGTGCTATAATACTAGAGTGAAAAATTTATTCGCGGAGCCTGAAAAGCCTTCGAAAAGTAAATTTAGAAGCAACCTTAGCCGCAGTGTACGCAAAATATTCTCATCCAGCTCTAAACTTTCGTTTCGAGTAAAGAGGGGGTTTGTGCGTAAAATGTTTTGGGGCAGAGGCTCTTTCTATAAGAATTCCTTCCATGGACTAGTGTTTGGGCTGACAGCCGTTTTGGTAGTGAGCGGTCTGTTTACCAGCAGATATCAGGTGCGTGGAGAAGGTGAGCAGGTTCTGTCCTATAGTAATGCGGCGTATGGAAACAATGACTTACTGCAACAAGGCTCAAGTATTGCCAGTGTAGTAGCCATAGAAAAAGTCGTTAACTATCAAGTGAGGTATCATAAAGTAAAAGACAGCGAGAGCTTAGATGATATCGCTAAGAGGTACGGAGTTTCTAAAAATACGATTAAATGGGCCAACGAAGAATTTCTAAGTCCTTTTCATGACAACGTGAACGTAGGACAAACGTTGAGAATCCCCGAAATGAACGGCGTGCTGAAAGAAGTGGACGATAATGATACTCTCGATTCAATTATTGCTGAGACTAGTGGTAATAAATTCGATATTATCGAAATTAACAGTCTCGTAGGTCCAAAGTTCGATGTACAGTCTAAAAGGTATATCTTTGTGCCAAACGGAAAGCTTCCAGATCCAATTCCAAATCGTGCTGCCCCAGTTGGTGGTGGCTATATTAGCCCAGGCTTCACTGGAGGGGGATTGGCCGGATTGCCTGCAGGCTTCTTTGATGACCCGCTAAGTCATCCCGCCTGTGCAGGGTATGTATATGGAAGAGG